>NZ_JACVZO010000015.1:0-57803 GCF_017151845.1 Staphylococcus sp. EG-SA-17 | reverse complement strand
ACTTACAATTCCATTTTGTATGTGCTAAACTGTTTGTGTCAGATGACATTAAATAGCATCTCCTCGTGTTGATTATTTTGGTTGGCTGACCAATATTTATTCTAGCACGTAGAGATGCATTTTTTGTGACAATGGTAGAACCTTTTCTGAACCATACGCATAGCGTATGGTTTTCTTTTTACAACCAAAAAAGCAACACTATAGAAATAGTGTTGCTTGACATATCTTTTAGTAAAGTATGACACATAGTTAAATGGTTATTAGTCAACCATACGTTGTGCTTCTTGTAATTGGAACGTACGAACTTTTCTAGGTAAGAAACGTCGAATCTCGTCATCATTATAACCAACTTGTAGTCGTTTATTATCTAAAATAATTGGACGACGTAATAAGCCAGGATTATCTTGAATGATTGAATATAAGTCTTGTAATGGTAGTGAATCAATATCAACATTTAATTTTTGGTATGTTTTAGAACGTGTAGAAATGATTTCATCAGTACCGTCTTCAGTCATTTTTAATATTTGCTTAATTTCATCAATTGTTAAATGTTCAGAAAAAATATTACGCTCCGTATACGGAATGTCATGTTCTTGTAACCATGCTTTCGCTTTACGGCAAGATGTGCAACTTGGTGAAGTAAATAATGTTACCATACATCTCACTCTCCTATTTGAATGAATAAAATTCATTGCTTAAAATTTAGTTATAGATCAAGAAAAAACATTTTTTTCTAAAATTCTTAATCGTTACTATTTATTATAACTATCTAACATTAAAATTAAATGAGAAAAACCTAATTTTTCAGATAAGTTTCTACACTTATAAAAAAGATTATTAATCCCTTTGTTAGTAGTAAGTTATACGTATATTCTAACACATCTTACATTTTTAAGAAATACTGTTATAATGATAATTATTAAAATATTACTAAGAAAGTAGGCATTTAAATGGAGACATTATTTTCAGGCATCCAACCTAGTGGAATTCCTACTATTGGAAATTATATTGGCGCACTAAAACAATTTGTTGATGTGCAAAATGACTATGATTGTTATTTCTGTATCGTAGATCAACATGCAATTACAATGCCACAAGATCGCTTAAAATTACGTAAACAAACTAGACAATTAGCAGCGATTTATTTAGCTTCTGGTATAGATCCAGACAAAGCAACATTGTTCATACAATCTGAAGTCCCTGCACACGTACAAGCAGGATGGATGTTAACTACGATTGCTTCTGTTGGAGAATTAGAGCGTATGACGCAATACAAAGATAAAGCTCAGAAAGCAGTTGAAGGTATACCAGCTGGTCTATTAACATATCCACCTTTAATGGCAGCTGATATTGTTCTTTACAATACTAATATCGTTCCAGTTGGCGATGACCAAAAGCAGCATATCGAATTGACTCGTAACCTTGTAGATAGATTTAATAGTCGCTATAATGATGTGCTTGTGAAACCTGAAATTCGTATGCCTAAAGTTGGTGGACGTGTCATGAGTTTACAAGACCCAACAAGAAAAATGAGTAAGAGTGATGATAATACTAAAAACTTCATTTCATTATTAGACGAACCAAATGTTGCTGCTAAAAAAATTAAAAGTGCTGTGACTGATTCAGACGGTATTATTAAATTCGACCGCGACAATAAACCAGGTATTACAAATTTAATTTCAATATACGCTGGATTAACAGACATGCCTATTAAAGATATTGAGGCAAAATATGAAGGTGAAGGTTACGGTAAATTTAAAGGCGACCTTGCTGAAATAGTTAAAGCATTTTTAGTAGAATTCCAAGAAAAATACGAAAGTTTCTATAACTCAGATAAACTTGATGATATTTTAGATCAAGGTAGAGATAAAGCACACAAAGTTTCATTTAAAACTGTCAAAAAAATGGAAAAAGCGATGGGTTTAGGACGTAAGAGATAAAATAAGAGCTTTGGACATTAAGTTCTTAGGCAATGTAAAAAAGCTGATTTCTATTAATTATTTGATAGAAATCAGCTTTTTTGATATGTATTTTATAATGTACAGCTCGTTGAGCTGCTATTTCCCTTATATTAAGTGCCATTAATACAAAACCTAGCTCTCGTTTAACTTTATTTATTCCTCGAACTGACATTCGAGTGAAACCCAAAATAGCCTTCATAAATCCAAAAACAGGCTCTACATCAATTTTTCTTTGACTATAGATTTTTTTCGTTTCTGGTTTAGAAAGCTTTTGATTAATTTGGGCTTTAAAGTATTCCCAATTATAATTCTTCATGATTTTCTTATTGGATTTCAAATTTGGCTTCATGCATTGATGTCTCAAAGAACATGCTGAACAGTCATCGCGTTCATATAGCTTGAAGTCACGTTTAAAACCATATCTATCATTACGGTACGCATATCTTTTAAAACCTATTCTTTTGTTATTAGGACATATAAACTCATCATTAAATTCGTCATATTTCCAATTTTGAGGAATTCTAACAGAAGTTTCTATTGGTAGTGTAAGTTGGGTCATGTTATAATTTTTATACATAAGGCACCTCGTTAATTTAGTTTAGTGGTATTTATTAAATTATACGAAGGGACCCAACACAGAAAATTCATTTTATTGAATTTTACATTTATGTGCAAGTTGGGCAAAGTGTCTTATTTTTTTAAGTATTTAAAAGTAAAATTACATGTTAATACGTAGTATTAATGGCGAGACTCCTGAGGGGGCAGTGCCAGTCGAAGACCGAGGCTGAGACGGCACCCTAGGAAGGGACCCATCATCAAAAATTCTATTTATAGAATTTTACAGTAATGTGCCAGATGGGCAAAGCGAAGCCATTCAATACGAAGTATTGTATAAATAGAGAACAGCAGTAAGATATTTTCTAATTGAAAATTATCTTACTGCTGTTTTTTAGGGATTTATGTCCCAGCCTGTTTATTATTTAACGTCTACCTCTAGGATTAAAAGCATCTTTAAGCCCTTCACCTACAAAGTTTATACTTAATATAGTTAATGTAATCATTATAGCAGGTGGCATCCATATCCACGGTTTACCACTTATAACATCCCCTTCTTGAGCATCACTCAACATATTACCCCAAGATGGGATTGCTTTACTAATTCCGAATCCTAAAAAACTCAATCCTGATTCCACTACAATCATACCGGCAAATAACAATGTTGCTTGTACGATAACTACACTTAATATATTCGGCAAAAGATGTTTCAAAATAATTTTATATGTGGGTGTACCAATTGATTTTGCTGCCAAAAAGTATTCATTTTCTTTTTCTTGAAGTACTTTACCACGAACAAGTCTTGCAATACCTCCCCAACTTAATACGATAATAACTAGAACAAGAATTATGGCAGATCCATAAGGATTTTTAATTTTATCTCCAAGTGCAGCATTTAATACAATTGCAAATATTAAAAATGGAAATAACATAACAAATTCGGTTATTCTCATTAATAATGTATCAACAATACTTCCAAAATAACCAGAAATCACTCCAACTGTAATTCCAATCAAAAGCATTCCTATTGTAGATGTAATTCCAATGGATAATGAAATACGACCTGCATATAACAAACGACTAAAGTTATCCCTACCACCGGAGTCTGTACCAAGAATGTTTTGTGCTGTCATTTCACCTTTTATATTTAATAAATCTTGTTGGTTCACTGGAAAAGGAGCTATTAATGGCGCTATAATTGATACAATAGTTATGATTAATAAAAAAATAATCGATAACATTGCAATTTTATTATGAATAAATTTAGACAATGCAATTTTAAAAGGCGATTTTGACTTATTTTGCATTCCAATCCCCCCTAGTTACTTCTAATTCTTGGATCTATAAATCCATAAGTAATATCAGAAATCAAATTACCCAGTAAACCTAAAAATGAGAAAAACAACGTTAATGCCATCATTAATGGATAGTCTTGACCTATTACCGATTCTAAAAATAATTTACCGATACCGTTATATGAAAAGATAGTCTCAGTAATCACAGCTCCACCTAAAATACTTACAATATCAGCACCTAAAAATGTAATAATAGGTATTAAAGAATTTCTCAATATATGTTTATTATAAATTTTATTCATAGATAATCCTTTTGACCTTGCCGTCAATACATAATCTTTTTTAGAATTTTCAATAATATCATTACGTAAATATTGAATATAACCAGCAGTAGATAATAATCCTAAAGTTAATGCAGGCAAAAATGTATGATAAATTTTACTCATATAATATTCAAAAGTACCTTCTTTAAGGTTAATATCAACAGAACCTTGAAACGGAAACCATTGTAATTCAAAAGAAAAAATAAAAATTGCAAATACTCCCGCAATAAAAGATGGAATAGCTAACATCAAATAATTAAATATTTGCACAGTATAATCAGTCAAACTGTAAGAATATCTACCTGACGTTATTCCTAAAGCAAATGAGATAATATAAGTAATAATTAATGACATAGCACCGAGTAATATTGTATTTGGAATTCTTTCCTCAATAACATCAATTACCGGCCTTTTATATTTGATTGACTCCCCTAAATCACCATGTATAACATGATTGACCCATCTAATGTATTGATGTGATATAGAGTCGTTGAGGCCTAACTTTTCCCTTTGTGCATTTATCGCTTCTTGTTTTATTTTTCCGTTTTGTAAATCTGAAAATGGATCTCCTGGTTGAATGATAGCTAATGAAAATACAACAATAGAAATTAAAATTAGTAACGGAATCATTAAACCTAATCTCTTTAATATTAATTTAACCATTTAAATCACCTACTTTATTTACATAAAAACAAGCAACTTGATGTTCATCACCAATGTCCTTTAATTGTGGTATATTTTCTTTACATTTATCTTTTGCAATCGGACATCTTGTATGAAAAGGACAACCTTGCGGCGGATTACTTGGCGAAGGTAATTCTCCTTTTAATATAATTCTATTGTTATTATGTTTATCAATTTGTGGTATTGATGAAATCAACGCTTTTGTATATGGATGTTTGGGATTTTCATAAATTTCTTTATCAGATGCGATTTCAACTATATGACCTAAATACATAACTCCAATGACATCACTTATATGTTTTACTACACTTAAATCATGTGCGATAAATAAATAGCTTAAGTTAAATTGTTCTTGTAAATCTTTTAATAAATTCAGTACTTGAGATTGAACAGATACATCTAATGCACTTACAGGCTCATCAGCAACAATTAAACTCGGACGCAAAGCCAATGCTCTTGCAATTCCCACTCTTTGTCTCTGTCCACCTGAAAATTCATGTGCATATTTATAATATGCATCTTCACTTAGGCCAACACATTTTAATAAATATAGTACTTCTTTTTTTATTTCTTCTTTTGGCAATTTTTTATAATTTAAAATAGGTTCTGAAATGATATCTCCAACCATTTGCATCGGATTCAATGATGCATACGGATCTTGAAATATCATCTGATATTGTTGTCGTGATTTTCTGAGTTTTTTACCTTGTAATCTTGTTATATCTTCACCATTAACAATTATTGAGCCTGAAGTTGCATCTTCAAGCCTGATAATCACTTTACCTAACGTTGACTTACCACAACCCGATTCTCCTACTAATCCAAAAGTTTGTCCTTTTTTTATTGAAAACGATACGTCATCAACAGCTTTAACGTACTGAGTTTTTTGTAATAATCCAGTTTTAATTTTGTAGTATTTTTTTATTTGGTTGACTTCTAAAATATTTTCCATTCTTATATCTCCTTATATTCATTTTTGTACAAATGACAACGTACAATGACGTCTTCACAAACATGCATTTTAGGAGATTGATTATTACAAATATCCATTTTTTTGTTACATCTATTTGCAAATCTGCACTTATTAACGTGAAATGCTTGGATTGATGGCACAATTCCTTCTATCGTTTCAAGTCGTTTCTGCTCTTCTTTAAGTTTTGGAATTGTTGATAATAATTTTTGGGTATAAGGATGTTTCGGATTGTGTAGTATTTCTTTTATGCCTCCAAATTCTACAATTTGACCTGCATACATAACTAAGACTTTATCGCAAAACTCAGCAACTACACTCAAATCATGTGTAATCATCATAATTGCCATTTGCGTTTCCTTTTGCAATTCTTTTAATAAGTCTAATATTTGCGCTTGAATCGTGACATCCAATGCTGTTGTAGGTTCATCAGCAATTAATAATTTAGGAGAACATGAAATGGCCATTGCAATCATTACTCTTTGTCTCATACCACCAGATAATTGATGAGGATAGCTATTTAATATTTCATCTTGTCTAGCAATTCCAACTTTTTTTAGTAAATCTTTTGCTAAGTTATTTGCTTCTTTTTTAGAAATTTTTTATGTGATTTTATAGATTCCACAAGTTGATTTTTTATGGTAAATACAGGATTTAAAGCAGTCATAGGTTCTTGAAAAATCATAGCAATATCATTTCCTCGAATATCTAGCAATTGCTTCTCATTGAGCGTATCGATTCGTTTACCATCAAATATAACTTCTCCACTACTTAGTTTAGATATCTTTTCTGGTAATAATTTAATAATTGACTTACTTAATATGGACTTACCGCAACCAGATTCCCCTACTATACCCAAAACTTCTCCTTTAGATAATTCAAAAGAAATATTTTCAACAGTTGCTAACCATTCATTATTTATTTTTAATGATGTTTCTAAATCTTTAACCTCTAACAATACATTATTCATAACATCCCCCCATATAAGTAAACCTCGACAAAATCGTCGAGGTTACATTACTAAGCTTCTTTAGTTAAATTATATAAACTTTGATCAGTTCCAATTTCAATGTCTAAGTTTCGTACTTTATCGTTAACAATAGTTATCGATTTACCTTGGAACATTGGTAATCCAGGTAACTCATCATTCATATATTTTTGCCATTTAACATAAATATCTTTACGTTTCTTTTCATCAATGCCTACTTTTTCGAAGTCTAATGCATCATCTAAATATTGATCTGATTTTGGTAAAACTGTTCTCATTTCATTTTGAGGTCTATCAGTGTGGTATAAATCTGATGGATCTGGATCTGTACCTCCTGCCCATGATCTAAAGTACACTTCCATATCTTTAGATGCATTTGCTAAGTCTTCATTATATTTACCGAATTCTACTAACTTCACATTTGTTTTCAAGCCAACTTTTTCCCAGAAATCTTTTATCGCAGCAGTTCTTGGTTCAAAAGTAGGATTTGAACCTGAATAATGTTTAAAGTTAATCTCAAATTTATTACCTTTAGGATCTTCTCTAAATCCATCACCATCTCTATCTTTATAACCTAACTTATCTAAGATTTTTTTAGCTTTTTCAGGATCATATTTATAATCGTTTAGTTCCTTAGGATCAGCAGCTATCCAATGCATTGATGGTACAAAACTATTTATTTCACTAGCGTAACCATTGAAAAATGCTTTGATCCATTTTTCTCTATCAATTGCATAAAGCATTGCTTTACGTAATTCTTTGTCTTCATATTTTGGTCTCACTTTACCAGTTTTATTAGATTTTTTATCGTAATCATGAGATACGAATCCTATTAAACCGTAGTCTAAGCTTGGCGCAGATAATACCTTGAGACCAGCATTAGATGACTTAGCATCTTTTGCCATTGCACCGGTAGCATCATTCGCAACATCAATATCGCCTTTTTCCATTGCCTTAATAATTTGAGCTTGATCAATAACTTTTAAATTGATTTTGTCTAGTGCAGGCTTACCTTGCCAATAATCATCAAATTTAACGAGTTGAACAGCCTCACCTGGAACGATTTTCTTAACTTTATACGGTCCAATACCAATAGGATATTTTCGGATTTTATCTGATTTCGCTAAATCTTTAATTGGTACATCTGATAAATATTTTTTACTTAATAAAGGTCCAGTAATAAATCCTGTTAAGTAATTTTCTTGTTTTTTATCAAATGTAACCTGCATAGTGTAGTCATCTATTTTCTTCAATCCGCTAATATGATCAGTTTTTCCTTCATGATAATCTTTCGCACCTTGGATATTTTCTACACTTGGATAATAAGCACCTTCGTAGTCCTTGTTAGCTAAGACTTCAATTGAATAAATCCAATCATCAATTTTCAATTCATTACCATCATGCCATTTAATACCTTTTTTAATTTTAAATTCTATTTTCTTAGCCGGCTCGATGTCCTTCCATGAAGCAATATATGCCTTAGGACGTATTTTTTTATCAGTTGCTAATAAGCTTTCGTTAAAATATCCCTCAACTACAGCATCCGCATGTGTACTATTTAATAACGAAGAATAAACACCACTTGGAGGTGCTGTTAATGCTACATTTAAGGTACCACCTTTATGTTTTGAGGTTTCTGTTTTAGTAGCATCTTTTACTCCTTCGTCTTTATTACTGCTTTTTCCGCAAGCACTCAACACTAAAACGATAACAATAAGTATTGAAATATATTTAATTAGCTTCCCCATTTATATGCCTCCTACTTTCAATCTAATTTTTCTTTTTAGTTTACTCATAGAAAAAATTATTACAAGTTTATTTTTAGAATATTCAGTTATTTATGCATTTAATCAATTTCAGTAATTTAAAAAACGACTTATTTTAAATTTTTATTCCCAAAGTTTCTATCCAACACAAAAAGACTGGAGATATGTCTCCAGCCTAATTTACAAAGCATATTATTTTTTCTTCTTACCTGTTTCTTTATCTATCGATTTATCAATATAGACATGTTTAAGTGAGTTATTTGGACCAAATTTATGGTAAATTAATCCTTTTACTTGAGGATTTGTTAAATGTGCAACACCTTTTTGATAAATTGGTGCTACCGGTGCATCTCCTAGGAACATTTCTTCTGCTTTTTTCAAGTTTTCATATCGTTCGTTCGGTTGAAGTGCCAATTTGGTTCTTGCTACTTTAAGTAATTGATCATATTCTTTATTACCCCAGTCTGTATTATTTTGTGCGCTACCTGTGGTCATTGTTTCTAAATAAGCCATAGGATCAGGGTAATCTGCAGACCAACCACTAAGTGATGCTTCAAAATTGTTACTTAACTCTAATGAAACTCTTTGCTTAAATGGCAATTGCTTAATTTTTAAAGTAACACCTGGTAAATTTTTCTCAACTTGCGATTTGATATATTCTGCAGATATTTTTGCATCTGGCGTATCTTCTGTGTTCATAGAAAATGTCACTTCATTTTTACCTAACTCTTTTTTAGCTTTTTCCCAATGTGCTCTTGCTTCTTTAGGATTATATTTTAACGGTGAATTCATGGTACTCGCATAATCTTTGCCATTCGGTGCTTTCGCAATTCCTTTGGCTGTTAGTGTATCGGAAGGAATTGAGCCATTGTTTTTCACTGAATCAACGTATCCTTTTTTATCTATTGCTTGTGCGATAGCCAGTCTTAAATTTTTGTTTTTAAAATCAGGATATTGTTTTTCATTCATTTTTACAAAAAATGTCCCAGTCGTTAACACAAAGTTTAATCCTTTGTTATCTTTATATTTATTTACTTGATCTGCAGTAATAACTGCGTCATCTACTGATTCAGTATCATACAATGATGCACCGGCTTGTAAGTCTTTAATAACTTTATAATTCACTTTATCTAATTTTACATTCTTTTTATCCCAATAATACTGATTTTTAGATAGTAAGGTTTTATCTTCTTGTTTCCAATCATCAACTTTAAATGGACCATTGTATACCGCTCTATCAGCTGCCGTACCGTAATTTTTACCATATTTTTTGGCAACTTTTTCATTTTGAGGTGCAAATGTATTAAGTGCTAATAATTGATTAATATATGGAACCGGCTTTTCTAATTCAATTTGTAATGTTTCATCATTTAATGCTTTGATACCTAATTGCTCTACAGGTTTCTTACCAGTACTAATATCACTCGCATTTTTAATGTCCCCCATAATGTATGCAAATTCAGAACCTGTTTTAGGGTCAACTGTTTTTCTCCAAGCATAAACAAAGTCTTGTGCAGTCACTTTGTCACCATTGCTCCATTTAGCATCGCTTCTTAATTTAACCTTTATAGTTTTACCATCTTTACTCTTTTCAGGAAAAGCTTTCGCAACACCTAACACCGGTTTGTCACCTTTTCCTAATGTGTATAAACCTTCGAATGTTTGCGCAGTCACTTCAGAAGATATTTCATCCGTTATTAATGATGTATCAAGGGATGTTAAGTCTGATGACAAAATTTTTCTGAATACTTGACCTTTATCTGAATAAATACCATCATCATTAGCACAACCACTTAATGCAATTGTAGCAATCAAAATTAAAATAAGTGTTCTAAATTTTCTCGTCATTGCATTTCCCCCTTCCCTTAATTTTGTGTCACCAATTTATTTTCTCGTAGTTGTGCCGCTTCTTCTTCAGTACTAAAGACAAAATGCTGTGGTCTTATTTCATGTAATTGTCTTAAATGATTATTTGCTTCATCATCAATATAACTAAATCGTTTGCGACTACGTTCCGATTCAGGATCCGGTTGAGGAATTGCCGACAATAAAGACTTAGTATAATCATGTAATGGATATTGATAAATATCGTCTGCTGGTCCGATTTCTACAATTTTCCCAAAATGCATGACTGCAATTCGATCAGAGATATACTTCACCATTGATAAATCATGTGCAATAAATAGGAATGTAATACCTTTTTCACGCTGTAATTTTAATAACAAATTGACTACTTGAGCTTGAATCGAAACATCCAATGCTGAAATAGGTTCATCTGCAATAATAAATTCTGGTTCAACGGCTAATGCACGGGCAATTCCAATACGTTGGCGTTGTCCGCCTGAAAATTCATGAGGATAACGATTGGCATGTTCTTTACTTAATCCAACAGTTTCAAGTAAATCATAGACACGTTTTTTACGGTCACGTTTATCAGTTGCTAAATGATGGATATCAATACCTTCAGCTACTATATCCATTACTTTTAACCTAGGATTTAAAGACGCATATGGGTCTTGAAAAATCATCTGTATCTTTTTATTAAATTTAAGCAAATCTTTGCGTTTACGAATCTTTTGTATATCAATACCCTCATACAAAATTTCTCCACTTGTAATATCATTAAGTTTGATAATTGATTTACCAGTTGTAGATTTACCACACCCCGATTCTCCTACTAAACCTAATGTTTCCCCTTTGTATAATTCAAACGAAATATTTTCAATCGCTCTCACTTCGTTTTTCTTTCCTGCGTTAAAATATTGCTTTAAATTTTTAATAGATAATAGCACTTCATCATTTTTCATTGAACGACACCCTTTCTACCTTGAGTGGTTTTTCATAATTATTAGGCATCGGTTTCATACATTGTTTTACCAGCTCGGGTAGTTCAACTTTTGGTGCACGTGCGTCTAATAACCAAGATTTCACAAAATGTGTCGGTGAAACTTTAAACCACGGTGGTTCTACTTTAAAATCAATATCTAATGCATATTGACTACGTCTCGCAAATGCATCACCTTTAGGTGGGTGTAATAAATCAGGTGGCGCTCCAGGAATCGCTAGTAATGGTGTGTCATTTGTTGTTGATAAATCAGGCATTGACGATAATAATCCCCATGTATATGGATGCTTTGGATCATAAAATATTTCGTTAACATCTCCTGTTTCAACCATTTGACCACCATACATAACTGCCACTCTATCAGCAATATTCGCAACAACCCCTAAATCATGCGTTATAAAAATAATTGCTGTATCGATTTTTTGTTGTAGTTCTTTCATTAAATCTAAAATTTGTGCCTGCATCGTTACGTCTAATGCAGTCGTTGGTTCATCAGCAATGAGCACTTTAGGTTCACAAGCTAATGCGGTTGCAATAACAATTCTTTGCCTTTGTCCACCTGAAAATTGATGTGGATATGCTTTAAATCTTTTTTCTGCATTTGGTAAACCTACAAGATTTAGTATTTCCAATGCGCGCTTTTTAGCTTGTGCTTTACTATAATTTTTGTGCTTAATTAATGGTTCCATGACTTGTTTACCAATTTGCATCGTTGGGTTTAAAGATGTCATTGGATCTTGAAAGATCATTGAAATATCTTTGCCACGTAATTTAATTAACTCATTTTCAGGTTTTTTTGCTAAATCTTCCTCTAAAAATAAAATTTCTCCCTTTTTAATTCTTCCTGTGTCCCCTTGGAATAATTTTGTAATTGCTTTTGTTGTTACAGATTTACCTGAACCTGATTCACCAACAATTGCCAATGTTTCCCCTTTGTTTAAATAAAAATCTACACCTCTCACTGCCTGCACTTCCCCTGCTGTAATATCAAAGGAAACATGCAAATCATTTACTTCTAATATTCTTTCAGTCATATGCTATGCCCCCTTTTATTTACGCATTTTCGGATCAAATGCATCACGTAATCCATCACTAAATAAGTAAAAGAATAGAATTAATAAACTTAAAATCATTGCTGGTATAAATAATTCATGTGGATAAATTAATAACATTGCGCGCCCATCATTTACTAATGACCCTAACGATGTTTGAGGTGCGGGTACACCTATACCAATGAAACTTAAAAATGCTTCGAAGAAAATAGCACTAGGTACTGTAAACATTGATGTAACCACGATAGCACCTAATGTATTAGGTAAAATATGCTTAAATATCAATTTGAATTTTGAAGCCCCCAATGTTTTCGAAGCCATGACAAACTCTTGATTTTTTAATTTTAAAAATTCTCCACGTACAACTCTGCTCATGCCTAACCAGCCTGTGATAGACATAGCCAATATAATTGTCCAAATGGATGGTTCAAAAATTAATACAAATAAAATTACGACAATTAAATTCGGAATAGATGCTATGACTTCAAGTATACGTTGCATAATCGTATCGACACGTCCACCGAAGAATCCAGAAATCGCACCATATACAACGCCAATAAAAATATCTAACATCGCTGCAACAACACCGATAAACAATGAAATTTGAGCACCTTTCCATGTTCTTGTCCATAAATCTCGACCCAACTGATCAGTACCAAACCAATAATTTTCTTTAGCATTTGCTGCTTTATAAGCATCCTTGCCATCTGCATCTTTACCATCAAAAGGTAAAAATGGAACTTTGTCTAATACAGGTATTTTTGCCGGAAGATTTCTATGTTGTACATTTTGTTCAGCATAATCATGTTTATTTATAACTGGACCGATAAAAGCAAATATTACAATGATAATTAAACCTATCATACCGACAACAGCTAACTTATTTCGTTTTAATTGAGCCCAAGCATCTTGCCAAAAGTTTTTGCTTTCTCGTTGCATTTCAGGTTCCTGATTAAAATCTAATTCTCTAATAATAAAATCAGATGATGCGATAGCGTCAGAGGTATGCGTCATAGCTGCATTAGAATGATCTTCGTTAATCGACAAATTGTTTTTATTTTCAGCCATTATTTTTTACCTCCTTGAACACGAATTCGTGGATCTATCACACCGTACAAAATATCTACAATAAAAATAGAAACGATAAACAGTGTGCTAAATAATAGTGTGATTGCCATGATTACTGAAAAATCATTTGTTGTAATTGAACGTACGAATTGATCCCCTAATCCAGGAACCCCAAAAATATTTTCAATAGTTAAAGTGCCTGTTAAAATACTTGCTAACATGGGAACGATAATTGTAATAATTGGAATTAAAGCATTTCTAAGTGCATGTCCAAAAAGTACACGCATTGTCGAATTACCTTTAGCTCTCGCTAATAAAATGTAGTCTGAACTTAATACCTCAATCATCTCTGCTCTTATGTATCTGGAGACAGTTGCTAAAACAGCTGCAGATAATGCAAGTGACGGTAATACCGCGGTCGAAAAACCTTCCCATCCAGCTACTGGGAACCATCTTAATTTAACTGCAAATACATATTGTAAAAGTACAGCAAGTACAAAAGATGGTACAGATACTGCAATAACTGAAATAACTGTAGTTGTATAGTCAACCCAAGAATTTTGTTTAGTAGCTGCTGCAACACCTAAAATAAGTCCCAGTATCACACCGATGAACATTGCTGTAAGACCCATTTCAAAAGAAGGTAGTAGTCTCGGTTTAATCAAATCCCACACAGGTTGATTATGATACTGGAATGAATTACCAAAATCGCCTGTAACAACATTTTTTAAATAATGTAAATACTGCGTAGCTACAGGATCATTTAATCCATATTTTTCATTTAAAATTTCTTTTTGTTCAGCATTTAATTTAGCATCGTTAAATGGCGAACCTGGCATTAATTTCATTAAGAAAAATGTAATTGTAATAATAATAAATAAAGAAATAAGCATATAAATAAATCGTTTGAAAATATATTTCCCCATCTAATCCCCTCCTCTAACAAATTCCGATTTCTAAATTTCCATTCCCTTCAAAATTTTCTGAAATCTTAACTAATATTATATATACAATATTTACTATATATCAATATTTTTTTGCTTTAAACTAATGAAGAATGATTGATTTTAGAATTTCAATAAAGCTGAAGAAATTAAAAAATCATTCCTCAATGTCTCATTTTAATGTAAACTATGCGTAAGAGTTTTCTATAAGTGGGAGTGATCAAATGTTGAAAAAATGGCTTGGAATGGCACTAATAACGCCAATATTAACGTTTATTATATGGGTTTTTAATAGCCATACTATCATTACATATTTAAATATATTGTTTTATGTTTCATTAATTATTTTTATTAGCATATTTTTGATTTTACTTGTACAAGAAGGCATTTTTGATGCGACAAGTTATGGTTTTAGAAGATTAAAGTATCAAATGTCATCTTCGAAAAAGAAGAAGTCTATCTCTGATGATCCATTTTTCAACCCACAAGAGGTAAAAAAAGAGCATTACTTTGTTTCTACATGGATAATCCCCTTATTATTAATAAATATTCTATATTTTATTATGACGATTGTGCTGTCGCTCATCTTAGTATAAAGAAACAGAAAAAATCTTCAGTAACTAAAACAACGTTACTGAAGATTTTTATAATTATGCTTCAAATTTCTTGAATACTAATACTGCGTTATGTCCACCGAATCCTAAGCTATTACTCATTGCATAAGTAATATCAAGGTCTTGCGCTTCATTTGGAACAATATCCAAATCACATTCTGGGTCTGGTGTTACCGCATGAATTGTCGGTGCGACTTTAGAGTCTTTAATTGAAAGCGCTGAGAAGATTGCTTCAATTCCACCTGTTGCACCAAGTAAGTGACCAGTCATTGATTTTGTTGAGCTAACTTTTAAGTGTTTAGCTGCTTCACCAAATGTATTTTTAATAGCTTTAACTTCATTTAAGTCACCAACAGGAGTACTTGTACCATGGGCATTTAAGTATTGTACATCTTTAGGTTCAATACCAGCATCATCCATAGCTGCTTGCATTGCTCTAGAACCGCCTTCACCTTCTGGAGCTGGCGCTGTAATATGATAAGCATCACCTGTAGTACCATAGCCAACTATCTCAGCATAAATATTGGCACCTCGAGCTTGTGCTGATTCTAAAGATTCGATTACTAAAATACCAGCACCTTCACCCATAACAAAACCGTCTCTACCTTCTTGGAATGGACGACATGCTGTTTCAATGTCATCATTTGTAGAAAGCGCTCGACTTGCACTGAAACCAGCAATTGCCATATGAGTAATTGGTGCTTCTGTACCACCAGTAATCATTGCATCTGCATCACCGCGTTGCACAATTTTAAATGCTTCTCCGATTGAATTTGTACCTGTTGCACATGCTGTAACTGTTGCACCATTTGGTCCTTTTGCACATAAGTCAATTGATACTTGCCCAGTTGCCATATCAGGAATTAACATTGGTACGAAAAATGGACTCACACGTCTTGGGCCTTTATCCATTAATTGTTTATGTGCAATTTCAAATGTTTCCATACCACCGATACCAGAACCAATCCATACACCGATTCGATCTGCAGTATTTTCATTGATATCTAATTGCGCATCTTTAACAGCCTCTCTAGCTGCTACAATTGCATATTGAGTAAATCTATCCATACGACGCGCTTCTTTTTTGTCGATATGATCTTCAATATTAAAGTTTTTAAGTTCTCCTGCTAAGTGAACGCTATAAGGTTCAGTATCGATACGTGTAATTTTATCGATACCATTTACGCCTTTTAGAGCATTCTCCCATGTTGTTTTGACATCATTACCGATTGGAGAAAGGGCTCCCATACCTGTAATAACTACTCTTTTATTTTGACTCATTCGTTATCCTCCTATTTTCCCCATTTTATTGTCATTGCGCCCCAAGTTAGGCCGCCACCGAATCCGACAAGAACAATTGTATCATCATCTTTGAGTTTACCATTTTTTAATTCTTGATCGATACTTAAAGGTATTGACGCAGCTGAAGTATTTCCATATTTATTTACAGAAACACTCATTTTGTCTTTTGAAATACCTAAGCGTTCTCTAGCTGATTCCATAATTCTAATATTAGCTTGATGAGGAATAAATAAATCTATATCATCTGATGTTAAATTCGCTTTTTCAACTACACGTGTTGATGCATCACCCATAATTCTAACAGCAAATTTAAATACTTCTCGACCATTCATTTTCAGTTTACCAGTATCTTTATCTAAATATAAATGTTTACCACCAGTGCCATCAGAACCCATTTCATAACTTATAATACCTCTGCCTTCTGAAACTTCACCGATAATAACCGCACCTGCACCATCTCCAAATAGAACTGCAGTAGAACGGTCAGTTAAATCTGTTATTTTAGATAATTTATCTGCACCGACAACTAAAATATTATGATAATCTCCAGATTGAACATATTGTTTAGCTGTAATCATTGAATACATAAATCCTGAACATGCTGCAAGTTGATCCATAGAGGCAACTTTGCCCGTCCCTAAACGTTCTTGCAACATATTTGCGACAGTTGGAAATGGCATATCTCCAGTTGCTGTGGCAACAATTATCATATCTATATCTTCGGGCTGAATACCAGCGTCAGCGATTGCTTTTACACTTGCTTCATATGCTAAATCTGAAGTATCTTGATCGTCATCTGCCCAATGTCTTTCTTTAATTCCAGTCATCTTAGAAATCCATTCATCAGATGTATCTAAAAATTGCTCAAAATAGGCATTGTCAATAATCTTTTCTGGTGCATATGCACCAAAACCTTTAATACCCACGTTCATAGTTGAACACCTTCTTAATAAAATTTTTAATACCAGGTATTAATTTAACATAGATTACTTTTTAAACTCAAGTCAGAGGTAGGAATATTGACTAGTTAATAAAATTTTAATGCTTTATTATCGTCAAATTCCAGTATGAAATTTGTTTTAATGTGCTTAAATTATAATAGCCATTCAGATAAAATCATTTATTTAAACTGTATAATATGGTCAAAATATATGAGATGTTACTATACAAATTTCTAACTTTCACTTAAAATAAAATATATATAATTAAAGTGGAGGTAGAATGACATGAAACACCTCGTAACATTCTTTTGGGCATTATTATTAATGCAAATGGTTAACTTTGTACTTAATAGCCTAGTAGGTGGAGACAGCTTAAATTTAGTGAATCCAATTATCATGGCAGTATTGTTCACGATTTTCACAGCAATTTTTGCTGCAGTAATTAAACCGCCGAAAGATTCATCACAATAACTATTTAGTATAAAATGAAATATGTCTTTCTTATTATTGAAGCTGCCCAGATAAAGGCGGCTTTTATTTTTGGCCATTAATGTTTTGTATTTTGAATATTTTAAAGCTCAATGACCTCTAACCCATCACTTTTAAATTTAGAAAAAGCCTTAATACAAAGATGTCATTTACGAGTAATCTTTGTATCAAGGCAATTATATTATAATCATCACTGTAAAATTAAATGCTTCATGTTGAATTTGATAATTTTAAGTGTTTATTTAGTTTTTACATTAATATCAATTTGTTTAATTGAATTTGAATCAAACAAGTTTGCTGTGTAGCTATCTTTCTTAAGATCCACTTCTTTTTTACTACTATCTTTCCAAGTAATCGTGTAAACGGCAGATTTTGCATTTCGAATCTTCTCAGGTGTTACACCGCGTTCATCATATAATAAAGCTTTAACTTTATTTCCTAAATCTAAATATGATAATTGGCTATCTTTTGGTAAATTTAAGTAAGATTGATTGAAAGCCATAATGCCATCTACTGCAATTGTATATGGAACATTTTGCATTTCTTTAGCTTTTTGAGTTGCTGGTTGTTTGTCCTTTTCTGCTGCAGATACCTCATTACTTGCCACAGTAGCGCCAGTCGTTGCGATCATGCCCAGTGCCAAAGTTACAGTTATAAATGATTTTAATTTCATATAATCTCTCTCCTTTGTGAGTTAAAGTATCTTACAAAATCAATATAACACAAATTGAAAAGTTTCAAAAATTATAAGTATGTAAATTGTTTACTTGTTTTTAAAAATAAATTTTAATTAATGTAAAAGCTATAATTGTTAATACTTTCTATTTTTTCAAATAAATTCACATTACAATAACTAAGTTTACATTTCTTAAATTTAATTACTTCTTTGCATTATAGCGAACGCCGTACCTAATATATAAATTAAAACCTTTGTTTCTTTGTACTTTTAATTGAACAATTTTATATTGATGAGATATTTAGTATTAAATTTTTCTTCCTATAAGGTTAATACTTGTTTGATCAATTTTATGTTGATTTACTTCTTTTAAAAATTCATTCAAGTAGAACCCATTCTTCAAATTTAAAGAATGATCTAACGCATAAACTGTTAATTCATATTGATGATCTTGATCAGGTGGTGTAGGTCCTACATAGTGATTTTCTATTTCTGAAAAATCATCAGCTAACAAACCACTAGTGAAGCTATTTTTACCTTGTACATAGTCGCCCTTTGTTCTTGATAAATCAGGTTTAATTGAAATTGAATCACGAGTGACACTTACATTAGCAACGCTCCAATGAATCCATGCAAATCCGCAAACTGGTATTGCATCATAATCTATCAGAGACCATGCAAGATATTTAGTATCTTTTGGAAGTTCTGTTATTTCAAACGGGAATGATTTAATTGGATTGCCATTTATTAAATCACTTATATCTGCGCCTGCCGCATATTCATATGGTATATTATTTCCTTTAAATTCTGTGTTGATTTTCATGTTGATCTCTCCTTAAATAAAATAATGTTAGTAAATATATAAACGTCAATAATGACATAAATAACATTAAATATTGAATAGTTCCAATTGAATATAGGTAACCACCAATAAGTAAAAATGCTATATTAAAAATAAAGTACAGTGTTTCCGCGTAATTAAGTATAGCTGCTAAGTTACTACTATTTGAAAGTTCATTAATTGTCTGAGGACGAGTTAAGCCTGAAGAAATCCCTAAAAATAAAATAGCGATTGTAATTGCAATAATATTTTGGAATGTATATATTATTAAAAATATTACTAAACAAATTTCAGATAGAAATTTATAATTCAAATATCTAGTCAAGTAGCGGGAAGAAATGTAACCCATTATTGTATAACTAGTTAATACAGATATAAATTGAACGTTATTCAGTTTTAAATCAATATACAAATTAATTGGAATAAATCCTACAAAAAACCCTAATATTAAAGCTCTTAAAAAAGAATAATGTAATACCCAAAATTTCTCATCAGCCAATAATTTTTTTCTCTTTCTCTTAGATTCCGATTTTATATTACAATCAACGTTTTCAACCAATGTGAGTAGAATAACTAAAATTGTTAAAATCGAAAATAAACCTGTCATATAAATCGGCCATTTTATATTAATTCCATAAAGGTAACTCCCAATAATTCCTGAAATTAATAATGATAAAAACATATAACCATTAGATTTATTTTGTATAAGTTTATGATTTTTTATATTCATTTTAATAATAGAAGTATCTACTCCAGCCATTATTGAATAACTCAAACCTAATAACAGTTGGGCTACTAATAAAATATAAAAATGGCTTGGATACAATAATAATATTAAGCCTATTATTTTAAATACCTCACTCACAATTAATTTATAAGCATCTTTTATCTGATAAATTCTAAATATTTTCTCTTTATATAAACCGAACAAAAAAGCTGCAACTCCATATGTCGCCATTAGTATTTCTAACTGCATTATAGAATAGTTTTGTGCTAAAAAATAAATTAATAAAAATGGCAAATAGAAGTAAGCTCTTGACAAAATTCGATATAAATAAATTCCAAGTATTAATTTATTCATATTGAATACCTGAACCTAGTTTTGCTTTTATTTCTTCGAATTTTATATCCCCTTCTCTTAAGAGTTCAATTTTATTCCCCGTCACTTTAATAATCGTACTTGATGATTTATATTTACTTTTATTTTTACTCCTAAGCATATAATTAACATTATTCCCCATATGTTTAATTGCTTCATTTTCAGTTATCAATATATCATCAGCAGTTCCTGAAATATTCGCTGAAGTGATAGCAATTGGTGATTGAATGTAGGAAATTAGATTTCTCATTGTTTTATTTTGAACACATCCAATCGCAATACTATCTGAATTATTAAGCATGTAGTTATAATTCGTTTTATTTTTCAAAATAATATTTAATGGACCTGGCCAAAATATATTAACCAGTTTATCTACTAATTCTACATTTTTATTTTCTCCATATAATTTCCAGTCTTCTGGTTCATCAATAAATAAAGATAACGGTTTGTCTTTTGAACGCTTTTTATATTTAAATATTCTATCAATGCAAATTTTATTGTTAGACAAGCTGCATAAATTATAATTTGTATCCGTGGGAACAATTATGGGGTAACTATTTTGTAGTTGTAAGTATAATTTTTCAAAGCTTTCAACAGATTCATTTAAAATTTCCATCTTTACTCCTCCCTTTTATTACCTGAAGTAAGTCTGCTGTATCTTCAGGTACAACCTCAGGTATGAATTTGTTTATGAGTTTATAAAATGATATGTTTTCCTCAATATCTTTAGGATGCACAATTGATTTAAATTTATTTTTCAAAATTTTCTTACTCGAAATATTACTTATTGGAAATTGCACTGCTTTTGAATTTTTTAATCCTAAATCACTAGGTAATATATACTGGTACATACTTATATTTTTATTAGTGCCATCTTGATGAATGCCTGATTCATGTTTAAATATATTTTTTCCGATAACAGGTTTATTTTCAGCTAATCGAATATCAAGTATTTTACTTATATTCATGCTAGTTTTATAAATATCTGGTAAATTCAATGAAGTCATTACTATTTGCTTTTTTGTTAAAATTGCTATTATCTCTTCAATTGAGGCATTACCTGCTCTTTCACCAATTCCTAAAAAAGTTGTCTCGATTTGCTGTGCACCATTTAAAATAGCAGCAAATGTGTTGGCAGTAGCCAATCCAAGATCATTATGACAATGAGCAGAAAAAGTTATATTTGGATATTTTTTTACAAATTCCTTAAAAATATTTCCATATTCAAATGGAGTTGAACATCCAACAGTATCAGCAAAAGTAACTGTTCTTATTGGAAATTTTGAAATCATTTCCATATATTCACATAATTTTTCTAATGAACATCTTGTAGCATCTTCAAAACAAATATCAATTGCTACTTGATTTACCTTTATCATATTTAAACACTTATTAATTCGTTCATTGTAATACTCACTTGTGAAGTTAAGTTTTTCTTTTATGTGTAAATCAGATATTGGTAAAAGTATTTTTACTGCTAGGTTATGTATTTTTAAATTTAGAATTTTATTAATTTCATTTTCATCTAGCCGAGTTAAGACTACTATTTCTTTATCATTATTTAAAATTTCTCGGTATTGATGAATATTATATTCATCCTCAAAAGTTGTGCACATGCCAACTTCCACAGAATTTATGCTTATCTTATTTATTTCTTGTAACACTTCTTTTTTTACAATAATGCTTTTACGAACATTACTTTGTTGCATACCATCCCTTATTGTATTATCTTGAATTCGAATCATATTACTTCACCCCCTCGGTAACCTCTGATATAATATTAATATTATTTTTATGCAATAAAAATTAAATATTATCTAATGAATTATTAACTTTTTTGAAAGAGGTAAGTTCATGAATTTGGATTGGTACTATACATTTGTCATTTTAGCGAAGACGTTAAACTATCGATTAGCTAGTGAAGAAATTAATCTCACTATACCTTCTATACATAAGCAAATTAAAAATTTAGAACAGCATCTCAATGTGAAACTATTTGAAACTTATAAAAATCAAATTATCTTGACTGAAGATGGTCATACATTTCTTCCAATTGCGCAAAGTTTTATTGAACAATATGAAAGTGGCATCAAGCATATCCAACTTAAAAAGACGATGTTTCAATCGAAATTAAATGTTGTCGTGTCTTCATATATCGCGACATTCATTATGCCCAAATTTTTAAAATCTTTCTTTAACGAGCATCCGTTTATTGATGTTTCTCTCCATGTCAAAAATGAAAATATTGAAAAAGATATTAATAATCATACGTATGACATCGGGATTAGCAGAAATCAACCTAAACTAAGAGAAGTTCATTCTGAAAAAGTATGCGAAGGTAAAATTGTATTGATTGCTCCCAATAAAGAGAATAATCATCTTCTAACCGAGGCATCTTTATTTGAAAAATACAAAATAATAAGTGATAACCATCCAGAATATTGGTCATCACTTAAAAATAATATTTTAAATATTTATGAAAAAGCACAATTTCTATCTATCAATGATGTGCATACTTCAATTAAATTAATCGAAATGAATCAAGGTATATCATTCCTGCCTATTTATATAACAACAGATAGTGATTACAATATTTCGGTTATTAACACGAAAATTTTACAAGCACCTATTTCATTTACATATATATACAGCAAAAAAGAAAGTCCAGAAATATTGGCGTTTATTAGATCATTTAAAAAGTATATTGCCAATGAACAATTATAATAAATTTCAAATCTAAAAAACCAAGAATGCGATTAATCATCACATTCTTGGTTCAATTTTATTCATGAATTTTTTCAACATTAAACGTTAAGTTATTGTCTGAATTTAAATTAACTTTAATCGTTGTACCTTCTGGGAATCCCTCTTTAATCATCATACGTGCTAATGGTGTTTCAATTTGGCGTTGTACAAAACGTTTTAATGGTCTTGCACCGTATTGAGGTTCATAAGCCTCTTGACCTAGCCAAGCTTTAGCATCATCAGAAACTTCAATTGAGATTCGTTGTTCTAGTAATCTTATATTTAATTGCGTTAAGATTTTATCTACAATCATACTCATGTCATCAATAGATAATGGTTTAAATAATACGATATCATCCATACGATTCAAAATTTCTGGTTTGAAATATGCATTTAAACTTGTCATAACAGCTTTTTCTGTTGATTCTGTAATTTCACCAGTCTCTTTTACGTTTTCTAATAAAACTTGAGATCCAATATTACTTGTCATAATAATAATAGTATTTTTAAAATCAACGCTACGTCCTTTAGAATCAGTTAAACGACCTTCATCTAAAATTTGCAATAATACATTAAAGACGTCAGTATGCGCTTTTTCAACCTCATCTAATAAAATAACTGAGTATGGATTACGACGAACCGCTTCAGTTAATTGACCCCCTTCATCATGTCCAATATATCCTGGAGGTGCCCCTATCAATCTTGATACTGCATGTTTTTCCATATATTCACTCATATCAATACGAATCATATGTTTTTCAGAATCAAATAATGATGCAGCTAATGATTTAGCTAATTCAGTTTTACCTACTCCAGTTGGACCTAGGAATAAGAAACTACCAATAGGTCTGTTTGGATCTTTAATACCTGCTCTTGCTCTAACTACTGCATCTGAAACCAGGTCAACCGCTTTATCTTGACCTACAACACGTTTATGCAAGATGTCACTTAAGTGAAGTAATTTTTCACGTTCTGTTTCAACTAATTTTGAAACTGGTATGCCTGTCCATTGGCTGACAATATCGCCAATTTCTTCGTCTGTTACAACTTCACGAATCATTCGATCTGTATCTTCACCTTGCTCATCTTGGAAATTATCCTCTAATTCTCTAAGTTCTTTTTCCAATTGAGGAATTGTTCCATATTGTAGTTCAGCAGCTTTTTCTAAATTGTTATTTGTTTGTGCATCTTCCAACGCTTGTCTACTTTCATCTAGTTGCGCACGTTTTTCTTGTAAATTTGCTATTTTTTCTTTTTCTGATTCTACACGAGATTGAAGTGCTGCTTGTTTCTCTTTTTCATTGGCAAGCTCTTCTTGTAGTTCTTGTAATCTCTGTTTGCTCGCATTGTCAGATTCATTTTTAAGTGCGCTTTCTTCAATTTCTAATTGCATGACACGTCTATTAACTTGATCCAATTCAGTTGGATTTGATCCCATTTCCGTACGAATTGTTGCACATGCTTGGTCAACTAAATCAATCGCTTTATCTGGTAAAAAACGATCAGTGATGTAACGATCAGACAATTCAGCGGCAGCAACTAAGGCTCTATCTTGAATACGCACACCATGATACACTTCATATCGTTCTTTTAAACCACGTAAAATTGAAATTGTATCTTCAACATCAGGCTCACTAACTGCTACTTTTTGGAAACGACGCTCTAATGCCGAATCTTTTTCAATATATTCTCGATATTCATTTAAAGTTGTTGCACCAATACAATGTAACTCTCCTCGTGCTAACATTGGTTTTAGCATGTTGCCTGCATCCATGGCACCATCTGTTTTACCAGCACCAACAAGCATATGGATTTCATCAATAAATAATATAATTCTACCATCAGACTCTTTAACTTCTTTTAGGACTGCTTTTAATCTCTCTTCAAATTCACCACGATATTTAGCGCCCGCTACTAATGCGCTTAAATCTAACTCAAAAACAGTTTTATCTAATAATGATTCTGGCACATCTTTCTTAACTATACGCTGCGCTAATCCTTCAACAATTGCAGTTTTACCAACACCTGGTTCACCAATGAGCACAGGGTTGTTTTTAGTTTTACGACTTAAAATACGAATCGTATTTCGAATTTCTTCATCTCTTCCTATAACAGGATCCATTTTACCTTGTCTAACTTCTTCTACTAAGTCGCGGCCATATTTAGCTAATGCTTCGTAATTAACTTCTGGATTTTGTGATGTCACGTGATTTCCCCCTCTTACTTTTTTAATAATTTCTTTGATAACTTCTACTTTATTATTTATATAATGTTTTGTTGTTTGATCAATGTCCATTGCCGAACGTAAAATATGCTCCATTGAAATATATTCATCTTCATATTCTTTCATGTATGATTCAGCCTTAGTTATCAATTGGTTTGCTTGTTGGCTAATATATTGACCATATTGTATATTGTCACCTTCTACAGATGCATACGTGTTTAGTTTGTCTTCATAAGCTTTGTTTAATTGATCTACCTCAATATTTGCTCGTTCTAAAATACTTTTATATAAGCTTTCACTTTCATTTAAGGCAGCGCTTAAAATTGCCTCAATTTCTATATTTTGTAATTTATGTTGCTGACTCAGTTCAACTGCTTGTTGTAAAGCACTTTGAACAGCATATGTCATTTTATTTATATCCATATAATTTCACCTCTAATTTGTAGAGTTGGTCAAGTTGCACTTTTGACTTTGACTTTCTTTGACCTTAATTATATTATAGTCCCAATATAATCATTTATCAACTCTTTTACACTTAAATTTCCTAATATTTGTAAATAATTTTTTGAATTAAAAAAATCTAGCTAATGTTACGTTACACATTAACTAGACTTATTAAACATATGTTATTTCTTTTTAAGTGCTTTTAATATTTCATCTTTTAAAGCTAGGACTCCTTTGTACTCTAAATGTACACCGTCTGGTGCAAAATATTCACTATGTCCTTGTGATCGCTTATACCAATCAATTAATGTGACATTGGACTTTCGTTTCGCTGCGTCAGCTAATAATCGATTTACATTTGCCTCATAAATTCTTGGAACACGTGTATTAACTAAATAAATCTTGGCTTTTCCAAATTGATTTAGTAAATCGTCGAGCTGTTTGACAGTAAAGTCGCCATTTGTACCTAATTCTAATACGACTTGATCAGATGATTTTTTATATTGTGAATAATTCGCTTTAACTAAAGGTAAGGTTTGATACAATTGACGCCCTACTTTTCCATCAATTCTAGACTTAGGAACTGATGACTTAAATGACTCACCGATATCAACCATTACTGAATCACCGATTAAAAGAGGTTTAATATTATTATATACGTCGGAAGATTCCTTTTTCTTCTCACTTACTAAGCCATCAATGTGTATGTTATCAATTGGTGCTATCCGCATTAAATAATTATCTTCAATAGTGGTATCAAAGCTATTCGCTTTTTCTCCAATAATGTCTTTACCATATTTATTGAATGCACCTACTAAAATCAACATAAATGGAATTAACAAGGTTACTACAATTGCCATTCTTATAAATTGTGGTATATAAGAAGGTCGCCAATTTAAAGCTTTAATACCTTCTTTTCTAAATGGAGTTTCTATAAAGCGATATGATAGCTCTGCAAATATAATTGTTAAACTTATATCTATAAAGTACACATATACAGGTATCTGTCCGTCTACATAGTAACTATGTACGAAACTAATTACTGCAAAATGCCATAAATATAAACTATAAGACCTTTTCCCGATAAATACTAACACTGGATTTGAAAATATCTTCGCTATCCATGTAGATGGATGAACGACACTGGCAATAATAAATAACGTTAATATGGATATTAAATAGAAACCACCATCATATATCCAATTCGTCTCATCATTAATAATGAAAAATAATAATATAAGTATTATAAATGATAAACTACCTATGCTATCAATAACATATTTTACAACTTTAGGTGGATCATTTTTCAATTTAAACGGTGGCCATAAAAAAGCTAAAATAACACCCAGTAACAATGTCTGTAATCTAGTATCTGTACCAAAATACACTCGTGAATGATCCCCATTAATACTGTAGATAAACATCATTAACCCTAAAGAAATTATTGATACTCCCCAAAAAATAAATCCTATTTTGTATCGCTTTTTAATTGTTAACAATAATGTAACCAAAATAACTGGGAAAAATATGTAAAACTGTTCTTCAATTGCTAAAGACCATAAATGCTTTAATGGCATAAATGAAAATTGCTCAAAATAATTAACATCTTTTGCTATATACCACCAGTTTGATACATAAAATATCGCAGCAATAATATCATGTTTAACCCTAATGATATTATCTGATTTTAATAATAAGGTTGCTGTCCCTACAACCATTAATAAAACTATGACTGCTGGTAATAAACGTTTTAAACGACGTATCCAAAAGCTTTTCAATTTAATGATACCTGTGTCATCATACTCTTTTAGTAATAAGCTCGTAATTAAATAACCAGAGATCACAAAAAATGTATCCACACCTAAAAAGCCACCTGTCAACCATTGCTTATTTAAGTGGTAAATAATAATTCCTAGAACAGCGATTGCCCTCAAACCATCGAGCCCTGGCATATATCTCATTTTCTTATACTTTGTAAAACCCTTTGTTTTGTTCATTTTTGCATTCTTCCCTTTTAAAACTGTTCTTCTTAGATGCTTAATTAAATTTAGTTATGCTGTTTAAAAGAATATTGAAATGCATATGTATATTATTGAATTACGACATCATCAAAATCATATTGACTAAAATACTGTTAAATTAAAAAAATTACCAATGATGATTCTTACTTCGAAATCCAATTTGTAATGCAACTCGGCAACTTAAAAACTATGAAGTATTATGTATTGTAATATAACTGTAATATAAATTCAATTTATTATAAAAATTTTCAAGAAAATATTCAACTAGAAAATGAATTGTGCGCTCTTAGAAGTGAGAAACACTGTCTTAATTCATATTTTTTGAAACAAGTTAGATATAAATTTTCAAAATAAAATCAGAACCTAGAACATAAATAAGGCTCCCTTCAAAATTTTCATTTTTCAATGTCTACTTTGAAGGGAGCTTATTCACAATGAATTATACTCTACAAGGTTATATTGACTGCGGGGCCCAAACACAGAGAATTTCAAAAAGAAATTCTACAAGCAATGCGAGTTGGGGAGCGGGCCCAAACACAGAGAATTTCGAAAAGAAATTCTACAAGCAATGCAAGTTGGGAGCGGATCCCCAATTGGATTTCCAATTTCTACAGGCAATGCACGTTTATGTTAGCTCACACCAAGTGCAATCTTAGCGTAACGTGACATCATATCTTTTGTCCAAGGTGGACTCCATACGATATTCACTTCAGTATCCTGAATTTCAGGAATCTCTGCTAATACTGTTTTAACTTGATCAATAATTTGAGGTCCCATTGGACATCCCATTGATGTTAAAGTCATATCAACTGTACATACGCCTTCATCATCAACATTCACTTTGTATACTAAACCTAAATTAACGATATCAATTCCTAATTCAGGGTCAATTACCATTTCTAATGCACCTAAGATACTATCTTTCAATGCCTCTTCCATCCATATCACCTCTTTAATGTCATATTATTCATAATATATCAAATATCCGACAAAACGCCAATAAAATGCTATGATGTATCTATATGAACTAAGCAACTTATGAGGAGAGAGATATGCAACCACATTTAATATGTCTAGACTTAGACGGAACATTATTAAACGATAACAAAGAAATTTCATCATATACTAAACAAGTATTAAATGAATTACAACAACGTGGACACCAAATTATGATTGCGACTGGCAGACCTTATCGTGCAAGTCAAATGTATTATCATGAATTAAATTTAACGACACCAATTGTTAATTTTAATGGCGCTTACGTACATCACCCTAAAGATAAAAACTTCAAAACTTGCCATGAAATTTTAGATTTAGGCATCGCACAAAACATTATTCAAGGATTACAACAATATCAAGTATCGAATATTATAGCAGAAGTGAAAGATTATGTTTTCATTAACAATCATGATCCAAGATTATTTGAAGGTTTTTCAATGGGTAATCCAAGAATTCAAACTGGTAATTTACTTGTCCACTTGAAAGAATCCCCTACCTCAATTTTAATTGAAGCCGAAGAAAGTAAAATACCTGAAATCAAAAATATGCTTACTCATTTTTATGCCGATCATATTGAGCATCGACGCTGGGGCGCACCATTCCCTGTCATTGAAATTGTAAAACTTGGTATTAATAAAGCAAGAGGCATTGAGCAAGTTAGACAATTTTTAAATATTGACCGAAATAATATTATTGCATTCGGTGATGAAGATAATGATATTGAAATGATTGAGTACGCCCGCCATGGTGTTGCTATGGAAAATGGTTTGCAAGAACTTAAAGATGTAGCGAATAATATTACATTCAACAATAATGAAGATGGCATTGGTCGATATTTGAATGATTTCTTTAATTTAAATATTAGATATTACTGTTAATTTATAACTAATCATTTTATAATATTTTAAAACAATAGGAGGTAAGTTACGATGCCCAAAATAGTCGTAGTCGGAGCGGTCGCTGGCGGTGCAACATGTGCCAGCCAAATTCGACGTTTAGATAAAGAAAGTGACATTATTATTTTTGAAAAAGATCGTGATATGAGCTTTGCTAATTGTGCATTGCCTTATGTCATTGGCGAAGTTGTTGAAGATAGAAAATATGCTTTAGCGTATACACCTGAAAAATTTTATGATAGAAAGCAAATCACAGTAAAAACTTATCATGAAGTTATTGCAATCAATGATGAAAGACAAACTGTAACTGTATTAAATAGAAAGACCAACGAACAATTTGAAGAATCTTACGATAAACTCATTTTAAGCCCTGGTGCAAGTGCAAATAGCCTTGGCTTTGAGAGTGATATTACATTTACACTTAGAAATTTAGAAGACACTGATGCTATCGATCAATTCATCAAAGCAAATCAAGTTGATAAAGTATTGGTTGTAGGTGCAGGGTATGTTTCATTAGAAGTTCTTGAAAATCTTTATGAACGTGGTTTACACCCTACTTTAATTCATCGATCTGATAAGATAAATAAATTAATGGATACCGACATGAATCAACCTATACTTGATGAATTAGATAAGCGGGAGATTCCATACCGTTTAAATGAGGAAATTGATGCTATCAATGGAAATGAAATTACATTTAAATCAGGAAAAGTTGAACATTACGATATGATTATTGAAGGTGTCGGTACTCACCCCAATTCAAAATTTATCGAAAGTTCAAATATCAAACTTGATCGAAAAGGCTTCATACCGGTAAACGATAAATTTGAAACAAATGTTCCAAACATTTATGCAATAGGAGATATTGCAACATCACATTATCGACATGTCGATCTAACGGCTAGTGTTCCTTTAGCTTGGGGCGCTCACCGTGCAGCAAGTATTGTTGCCGAACAAATTGCTGGAAATGACACTATTGAATTCAAAGGCTTCTTAGGCAACAATATTGTGAAGTTCTTTGATTATACATTTGCGAGTGTCGGCGTTAAACCAAACGAACTGAAGCAATTTGACTATAAAATGGTGGAAGTCACTCAAGGTGCACACGCGAATTATTACCCAGGAAATTCCCCTTTACACTTAAGAGTATATTATGACACTTCAAACCGTCAGATTTTAAGAGCAGCTGCAGTAGGAAAAGAAGGTGCAGATAAACGTATTGATGTACTATCGATGGCAATGATGAACCAGCTAACTGTAGATGAGTTAACTGAGTTTGAAGTGGCTTATGCACCACCATATAGCCACCCTAAAGATTTAATCAATATGATTGGTTACAAAGCTAAATAAATGAATCATGCGATTCAATCTAATCTTAATTGTCTAGGTTAGAATTATGTTGGACTGGTACTACTATCCAGTCCATTTTTTATGTTTAACATTTTTAAAATCAAAAAAGACATAAGGTCTTGGACTAATAATTGTCCATGCCTTATGTCATAAACTATATGTCTTATCAATTAGCCAATACCGAATAATTTTGATATAGGCCCTAACGGTAGAATGACACCTAATACCATTGTGATGATAATTAATGCAATTGTTATCCAAAACATTGTGTGACTTTGTTCATGTCTCTTTCTTTTAGCAATCGACACTTCCATCAATCCAACTACTGCAACACCACACAGCATTTTCAATGTAAGCAACATATGATTTGCCCCGCCATTCATAAATGACTGAATTAATATCCAAAATCCTGAAATTAACGTCAACAGCATAAATAAGCGTAAAATCATGTGCAACGGTTTGAAAAATGGTGATCCGCCTTGATTTTTTGAAATGTTTAAGTATGTAGCGATAAATAAAATAATCGCTAATACCCAACTTAATATATGTAAATGTAACATACTGATTCCCCCCACTTTAATAATTTATATTATTAAATTAAAGCTTCTTGGGATTAATACCCACTTGCTTGTAATTTAATCATGATTTGATTATACACGAATATATATTCTACCACACTTCTATATTTGAGAGGAAGAACATGACATTTTATTCCTTATTAGAATATTGTGCATCTGCTGTAAAATAATCAACTACTTCTTAATATCAATATTTCACTTTCATCTCAAAATGGTAACATTATAAACAATGATCTTTAACACCTTATTAGAAAAGCAAAAAACTAACCAATCTATATAAAGACTGGTTAGCTTTTTAAATGATAATTATTTAGCGATATAAGTTGTCAGCGTTCCAATATTATCAATAGTCACTTTAACTTCATCACCTGGTTGTAAGAATTTAGGTGGTTGCATACCTGCACCAACGCCTGCTGGTGTACCAGTTGCAATAATATCTCCCGGATGTAGTGCAACATATTTTGAAATTTCTTCTATTAATTCATCAATTTTAAGAATCATTTCGCCAGTGTTACCATCTTGTCTAATTTCATTGTTAACTTTTGTAACAATATTTACATTTTCAGGTAATGGTAGTTCGTCTTTAGTAACGATATAAGGACCCATTGGGCAACCGCCAGTTAAACTTTTTGATAAAAATGCTTGATCTTGTTCACTTTGTGCTTTGCGATCAGTGATATCGTTAATAATTGTATAGCCGTAAACATAATCTAAAGCTAATGCTTTTGGAATCTTTTCACCAGACTTACCAATAACAATACCTAATTCACCTTCATAATCTAATTGATCAGTAATATCTTTATGATTTGGAATTGTTGCATTATCTCCTGTTAAAGATGACGCTGCTTTTGTAAATACATATAATCTTTCTACTTCATGATTTAATTCGTTCGCATGATCTTTGTAATTTCTACCAAAAGCAATCACATTATTCGGAGGTGTTACTGGTGGTAAGAATTCAATGTCATTAAATGAAATTTTATAGTCTTCAGCTTTGCCGCTATCTTCTGCTGCTACAACTGCTTTACGTACTTGTTCTTGAAAATCTAAAGTATGATTTTGTTGTAAACCAGCTAACAATGTTTTAGGATGGAAATCTCCTTCTGCAAAGTCAGCAAATACTTGTGTTAAATCCCATACAGCATCTTCGCGTTTTACTTTAACGCCATATGAAGTTTTGTCATTATACTTGAATGATAAGAATTTCATTCATTCTCAACTCCTCATCTTTATCTTAATTCACATTATAACTTTTTTCGTTATCAAATAACAAATAAATAAGTAAGACAATTTTGAAAATGAGTTGTGTTCATTCTGCTACAAGGGCTTTGCACTTAATCGAAATTTTTTTATTCTTTTGAAAATCAAAATACTACAGTTGCAATGTACCAAATTTGAAGAAGTATAAATAACCTTTAACTTCTTTATTAAGAATCGTTTGAAGCGTATTTTGATAATATTTCATCTGTATCTTATATTTATTTTTTAATTGTGTACCAATTTCTTCATCTGTCATCCCACGGCGACGATTAAATGCATCGGTTTTATAGTCTACAAAATAATGCACACCATCTTTAACAAAGATTAAGTCAATCATACCTTGAATAATTGAGACGTCTTCGTCTCCTTGTGGCAATTGGTCAACTAATGCTTGGTTAACTACAAACGGTAATTCACGATAAACTTGCTCTGCTTCAGCAATAATCGAATATAACTCACTATTGATAAATGTCATTATTTCATCCATACGGATATCTTTTTTCGCATCTGCTTCGATAATATGTTTATCGATTAATCCATCGATATACTGATGTAACTCAACTTCAGATATGCGTTCTTTTTTGAATGGTAAATGTTGCATCACTGTATGCATTAACGTACCAATTTCATTCGCTTTTCGTTTACCTTGTTCACTTAGAAATTTAGGTCGTTCATACGTTGAAAAACCGATACGATATTGTCTTACTCGTTCGTAACTTGTGCCACTTTCTTCTGTTTCATATTGCCTTTTCAATTCAGAAACAGATTGTTTTGATGGCTTTTTAGTATCATTTACATATGGATATTGATAATCAAGTTGGTGTTTAATTTGTGCTTTAACATCCTCATTACCATTTTGCATAGTTTCTAATTGATTAACCGAACGATATTCATTATTATCTAAAATGGTTTCTGTAGACACATCTTCAAAGTATATAATTGAAATATTTACATTCGGACGACTACTATCTTCAACTTGTGCTATATCTTTTTCAAATTTTAAATCATCTGGAATTGACGCAGATTGATGTTTAGATAAAATACTATAAATAAGATGGAACGGATTTGGTGAAGTTAATCGTTCATTGACAGCAATATGCTCACCAGAAATAGACAATTGCTCTAGTTCTAGTAACGATTTATCATTTTTCACTCTACCAATTAAATAAAGTTGTTCTTTCGCTCTTGTTAATGCTACATAGACTAATCGCATTTCTTCTGACACAAGTTCTTTTTCGGCAACAGCTTTATATGCAACCGAAGCTAAAGATGGAAATGCCATTTCTTTATCCACATCAAAATAATCCATTCCGAGACCAAATTGCTGATTTAAAATAACTGGTTGTTTCAAATCACGTTTATTAAAATCTTTTGACAATCCAGAATAAATGACAAATGGAAACTCTAGACCTTTACTACTATGAATTGTCATCATTCTAACGACATTATCGTTTGGACCAACTACATTTTCCTCACCAAAATCTTTGCCTCTTTCAATCAATTCATCGATAAAACGAATAAATTGATATAAACCTCTAAAACTTGAATTCTCAAACTCGATAGCTTTATTAAATAAACCATAAAGGTTTGCACGTCGTCCACGTCCACCAATAAGTCCACTAAAGTATTGAATAACATAATGATCATTATAAAATTTATCAATTAACTGATACACCGGATGATCTTTACTATATTGTTGGTAACTTTGAATATCTGATAAAAACATCTTTAATTTATCAACTAAAATAGCATCTGCTACTTCGTCATTAATGTAATTTACAATCGATTGATAGAAGTAGTCATCATTTGGACTCAATATTCTAATTTGAGCTAATTCGTCTTCTTTGAACTGATATATAACGGAGCGCATTAACCCAACTAAATAAATATCTTGTAATGGATTATCTATCGCTCTTAAAAATGATAATACTAAGCGGACTTCTGTTTGTTCAAAGTAACCTTCACGACTATTCACATGGAATGGAATATCTTCATTTTTAAAGGCTTGTTGTAAATTGCGAGCTTGTCCAAAGCTGCGTTCTAGAATAACGATATCTTTGTATGTCGCACTTCTATAGCTTCCTGTTTTCATATCATAAACTTTTTGATGTTCTAAGATATCTTTAACTTGTTCTACTATAAAATGCGCTTCTTGTTCACTACCAGTTAAATCACTATGTTCTTGATCCGCTTCAACAAGCACTTTTAAGTTTACTGGATGGTCCGATTCATCATATGGTGCACCATAATACAATTGTGCTGATTCATCATAATTTACTTCACCGACTTGTTCATCCATCATATGTTTGAATATATAGTTAGTCGTTGACAGTACTTCTTTTCGAGAACGGAAGTTTTGCGACAAATCAATTCGACGTCCAGTGCCATCTCCATTTATAGTAAAGCGTTGATACTTTTCAATAAATAAACTTGGATCAGCTTGTCTAAATTTATAAATGGATTGCTTAACATCTCCAACCATAAATAAATTACCATTATGTTCTGCACCCGTTTTTATGCAAGATAGTATTTTCTCTTGAACTCGGTTCGTATCTTGATACTCATCGACCAATATTTCTTGGAAGTGTTGACGGTATGATTCGGCAATTTCTGAAGGCGAACCATCCTCATTAGTTAAAATTTGTAATGCAAAATGTTCATAATCAGAAAAATCTAAAATATTTTTGCTACGCTTTTTTCGATTGAATTCTGACATAACATCTTTCACAATACGCGCAAGGTACTTTACTCGTGGCGCCAATTGTTGCATATCAGCTTTCAAATCATCAGCTTCTCTTGAAAAGTAATCACTCTTCACTTTATCAATTAATGATTTATATTTTTTATACTGAAGTTTAGCATCTTCTAAGGCATCGACCATCATTTCATTTGCTTCTTTAATTTTCGCTGTTACATTAGGCAAACGCGCGCCAAATTCGTGACCAGTTAAATAAGGTATATCAATAAAGCCACCTTCTAAAACACGCCCCATTAAACGTCGTTCATCTTCTATAACAGCTAAATGTTTATCGACGCCATCCATCATACTAAACAAATCATTCGCCTTATTTAAAGCATCATAGGCAGCTGTGATAAATACTTTAGATAAGTCTGTTAGTAGTTGAATAAGTTGCGCTTGTTGTGCTTCTTCTTCGTATGGTGTCACCAATTGATCCAACCAATTTGTAGGATTTGGATTTGCAACGCTAAAGAAATACAATTGTTTAATAATCATTCGAAACTGATCATCACTTCTATCTGAAGACAATTGCTCTGTTAATTCAATAAAAGCAGGATCAAGGATATCGTAATGTTGTTCTATGACCTCATCTATCGTTTGTTCTAATAATAAAATATTTTCAGCTTCACTGCTTGTTCTAAAGTTCGGGTCAATATTTAATACATCATAATGCTGTTGAATTAATTTCAAGCAAAAACTATGAAGTGTAGATATTTGTGCTTGATGAATTTTGATACGTTGGTTTTTCAAGTGTGCATTTGCAGGATCAGCAATCGATGCCTCTTGAATACGTTGGTCTACACGATGCTTCATTTCACGTGCGCTTAAGTTTGTAAACGTTACGACTAAAAGTCGATCGACATCAATGCCATCACGTAAAATCTTTTGGATAATACGCTCAACTAGTACAGCTGTTTTACCTGAACCTGCCGCGGCTGCAACAAGTACATCTTGTCCAGTTGCGTAAATACTTTGCCATTGCGCGTCAGTCCAAATCACGCCTTGTGGTTTCTCTGGAATTGTCATCTATTGCTCACCCCCAAATTCATCATTAATGTTAATATTTTGAATTGCTTCAATTGGATTTATTGTTTCATCTACAGTTCGATATCGCTTACTATCAATCATGCCATCTACATGACATACCGATTGATAACTACAAAAAGCACATGGCAATTTTTGTTTGTACTTTAATGGTGCAACTTCAGTATGTCCATCCATAATATTTGAAGCGGTTTCTATAAAATTCTCTTTGTTATGTTGGATGAATTTATAAATCGTTGCTTCATCTGCAACTTGACTGCCTCGTTTACTCAAAGAGCCATCTTTATTCAAACCAACTGGTACAATATCTGAAGTGAATTTAGGTTCTAAACGAATATCCAATGCATCAATAACAGTTTGGTCTGCATTCACTAAACCACTCAGCTTAAACTTTTTAATTAAATCTTGTTCTAATTTATCTTCATCAATATCTGCCCAAGATTTAAATTTAATTCTAGGTTCATGTACATGGAAGTATAATAATCCACCTGGCTTCACAATATCTGTTAATCCAAGGCGTTGTTTATTTTGTAAAACGATATCCATGTATGTCATCATTTGCATTTGCATACCATAATATACTTTCGTTAAATCAAGTGTCGCACTACCTTCAGAGGATTTATAGTCAATGATATTAACAAAACTTGTATCATTCTTTGTATACGTATCGATACGGTCAATTTGCCCTCTAATATTAATTGGAATACCTTGAGTTGTCGTTAATGTTTGTGCAATTAATTCGTCATTTGTTCTTGGTTTCCTTCTAAAACTTGTCTCAAAATGTTTTGGCATAAACTTTGAATACGTGCCTTGATATTTTAATGCGCTTAGTGTTGTTTCTACAATAGCGCCAATGCGTCTTGATAAATAACGATAGTAAGCTGAAGAATTTAATAAATTAAACTGAACTTTAGGTAAAATTTGTTCCAATGCTTCATTCGTTAATTGTCTTATTTTTTTCAGGTCTAATTGTTTAAAATCGCCATTAATACGTTCAGATATATATTTTAAAACGGAATGGAAAATATCACCTAAATCAAAGTTTTGAAGTTCATACTTCGTTCGCTCATTTAGTTTAAGACCATGTGAGGCATAGTGTTTAAATGGGCATTGTTGATAACCTTCAAATCGAGATACACTGGCATTGATTTCCTTACCATATAAATCTTTAGACAACGTTTCACCTAATTTTACAGTTTCATTGTCAAACGTTAATGCTGACATCAAATAATCTAAACCTTGATTTAAATGATCGCTATCTCTAATTACTTGATAAGCATCTAACCAACTATCAGCCACAATTTCATCATCTAACCAAGCACGCAATGCTTCAAATAATGTAATTTTGGTTTGCTTAGCATGTTGCATTAGTGACAATGGGTTAACTTCATGGTATTGAGGAATGTTAGTAATTTCCAATTGGTTGAACAATGATTGAATTTGATTTAAAAATGGGCTGATCTCCTTATCATCACCACTTGATCCCATTAGACTGTAAGAAAATGTAACATCTCCCTTAGCTCTAGTCATAGCAACATAGCAAACAAATGCTTCATCCATCTGTAAAATATCTGATGTAGGACTCAACTCTACATTTGCTTGTTGTTCAAAATATTTCTTTTCTTCATCAGTAATTAAACTTGATGCAGTTACTGGTTGTGGCATGGTGCCGTCGTTCATTCCAACTAAGTAAACATGTTGCTTATTGTCGACTTTAGCCAAATCCATCGTACCAATACTAACTTGATCTAATGTTTGTGGAATCATGACAAATTCTAATTGTTCTAAACCAATATCAAATACTTCTAAGAAACGTTCCATCGACATTGGTTCATCTCCAAATACTAGAACTAAGTCATCAAGGATTTGAATTAAGCCATTCCATATTTGATCAATTTCCTCCGCCTTTTCATGATTACCATTTAAATCAAGTTCATCTCGCTCTGTCATCAATTGATTTGGCAGTTCGAAATATTCCATACTTTCATAAAAAGCAGTTGCAAAGTCTTTTACAGTTTCCGCTTGTGACATTTGCTTTTCAAAATGTAAAATTTTATCAATGACATCTTTCTTTAACTTAACGACTTGTTTAAATGTGTTACGTTCATCTTCGGTCAGTTTATGCGCTTTACGCCCCATTTTGCTAAAATGTTCGACATTAAATAGCTCATCATCTAACCAACGTTTACCGTATATACCACGTTCAAGTACAAAATTTTCAAGTAAATCAACTAAGTATGCACTTTTTAGATATGATGCCGTTAACACATCAGTCTTCAATAAGCGTAGCATTGGATTCACTTGCCAATTAGATTGAATAACTTCAATCAATGAACGAATCATTTCCATGACCGGATGATGTGTCATCGAACGCTTTGTATCAATATTATAAGGAATATTATAAAGCGGTAATATGGAATCAAATAAATAAGCATAAGATTCATCACGATATAAAATAGCAATATCTTGATATCGTAATTGCTTATCACGAATATCAACGATGATACGTCGCGCAATTTCATTTATTTCCTCTCTCATAGTCGCAGATTCTAAAATATTGATATGACCTTGACATGCCACTCGATTGATTTGAAGTGCATCAAATTCTTGTTCAAGATGCTTTAAATCTTGATTATTGAAGCGATATAATTGCTTGAAATATTGACGTTCAATAGAAATATTGAGTTCATTTGCTATTTCTTCAATATGTCGTAACACTTCCGATGGTTTTCTAAATAAACTAAATTGATCGTGGTTACCATCTGTCGTCAATATAATTGTGACACTCTTCGCATATTTAATTAATCCTTTGATTATTAAATACTCAATCGTTGAAAAGTTGTGAAAACCATCAATATATATATCAGCACGTTTTAGCCACTCTGATTTCGGCATACAATCAATAAAATATTGTAATGAATCCTCACCCGTAATAAACTCGTTTTGAATGCGTTGTTCGAACTCACGGTATATTAAAGCAATATCCTCTAACTTATTTTTAGTTCGAGTTTGCATATTTTTATCAGCAATAAAGTGTTCTAAATGTTCAGGCGTTACTGCATATTTTTTAAAATCTTGAATTTGTTCTGTTAATTTTTCACTAAAACCATAATATTTTGCTTGTGATTGATAAAGTTTTAAATACTTTTGTTGTTCTTGAACAATGTTATAAATCATCATTTCCGTTGCAGCTTTAGATAACTTTTGTTCGCTATAACTACCAACTTCTTGGAAAATACGATGACTTAATCGTTCAAAATGCAACACTTCTGTTCTTAAACTACCATTTAATTCCGGATCATTGACAAAGGCTTGTTCTAATTGAAATGTACTTTGAGTTGGCGCAATTAAAATGATTGGATCTCCAAGCGGATCCTGTTTCATTTTTTGTTTTATTTCGGTTAACATTTTCGTAGACTTACCTGTTCCTGCTCTTCCTAAATAAGCATGTAATGTCATGACAAACCCTCACTTCCTTTGACACATATTTTAACACAAAGTGATTGTGATTGATTTATTATAAGTTCATTTCGAACTTAGCTTTTATTGTGGTACTAACAAAATAAAACATCGTTTATCAGTATTAAAACCGACAAACGATGTTTTATTTGTTTCATATTAATTTTTAGTGTTTTCAGGATTGAAATTATGTTTAAATTCACTAAATGGCCAGAATCTAAATGAAACTTTGCCAACAATTTGGTCTTCATCAATGAGGCCAAACGCACGGCTATCTTTACTTACTTCACGATTATCTCCAAGCACTAAATATTTACCTTTTGGAATGACATTTGATTTAGGATTCGCATTCGGTAAATCTTTAACTTGGAAAGTCCCAGTAATATAATCACCTTGTTTATGTTTTAAATTGTAGTTTAAATATGGTTCATCTTGTTTTTTACCATTGACATATAATGTATCATTTTTATATTCTACTTTATCACCAGGAACACCGATAACACGTTTAACATAGTCATCATTTTTGTTTGCATGGAAGACAACTACATTACCTTTTTCCAAACCACCTGTTTTATATCCAATAATGTTTACAGCTACTCGCTCACCATCTTTCAAAGTTGGATCCATTGATTCACCTTTAATCATATATGGCGTAACAATAAATTTACCTACTATAAATAAAATGACAAAAGCGACTGCAATTGAAATAATCCATTCCAATAATTCTTTTTTCAATTTTGACACCTCTTTTTAAGATTTGAACTGAATCGTCCATTTTGAAAAAGGATAATATCTCAAACTTATATTACCAATAATATCCTTTTTATCAATTAAACCAAATTGTCTAGAATCATGCTGATTGTTATCATAATCATTTAGCACAACAAAATTGTTAGGCGGTATAATATCTCCATCTAATTCTTTAAAATTGCGCAAACTAAAATCTTTAATTTTTCTGTTCTTGGCATAAGATGCGTCAACCGGTCGGTCATCACGGTATAATTGTCCCTGACGAAACGCCATTGATTGACCAGGTTTGGCAATAATCCGACTAGTATATATCTCGTTACCACGCCTATATGTAATGATATCACCATTATTCAATTGATTAAATGTAACTTTAATTTTATTTACAATAACACGATCCCCTTTGTTAAGGGTTGGTGACATATCATTATTCGGAATGACATGACCAACTATTACAAAAGTTTGTACGAACAGTACAATGATAATAGCAAGTATCAATGAAATCAAATATTTTACAACTTTTTTCACGATGTCACTCCTTTTTCGACCCCATAAAATGCTGTTCTAACTTTTTTCCAACAATCCAAAATACAACCAACACAACTAACATTAATATCCCTCTTAAAGGTTGCGTTAAAATTGTAGTAATTTCTTTTCCTAAATAACCTAAAATAATTGTTGAAACTAACTTTGACGATGCCAAAACAATGAAATAATATTTAGGTCTAATATGAGATAGACTCGCTACAAAATTTATTAATGTATTTGGCGTAAAAGGAAAACAAAGTAAAATAAACAATGGGATTAATCCTTGGCGATCAATAAAACTAATCAAGCGTTGAACAGCAGTACGTTGTTTAATTCGCTGCATCCTCTCAGTGTTCACCCATCGTTTACAGATCAAATAGACTGTAAATGTTCCAGAAATTAATCCAAGCCAACTAATCAATATACCTAAAATAGGTCCATAAGCTTGAATGTTAATTAAAATATAGAGTGCTAAAGGAAATACTGGAATTATCGCTCTAATATATAACAATATAAATCCAGGTAAATAACCAAACTGTCGAAATATCTCAAACCATTCTTCTACTTGATGAAACGACAAATCATCAATCCCTTTCTTTGGCTGAAGATAATTATTCTTACATTATAAAGTTAATTACTAAGTAAAGAAACATTAACATGTAATCATGCTAATAAATCAGTCTCTAGTAGTATAACAATATTATTGTATGACAGATGTTATTTTTTCTTTAATTTTCTCTTAACATCTTGTCACATTAGCTAGTAACCTAGTTCTTGCATATAAATAAAAACGAGGTTGTCATTACATTTTTACATTTGTAATGACAACCTCGAAAATATGCTTTAAATAGTTAACGTCTAGTTCTATCTTTTCAAACTTCACTAATCTTTGAAGTAATGTATTTTATAAACGTTCTTCTAATTCTTTTTTCAAGTCTTCAAAACCAGGTTTACCTAATAATGCGAACATGTTTTGTTTATATGCTTCTACACCAGGTTGGTTAAATGGATTTACGCCTAATTGGTATCCACTCATTGCACAAGCAAGTTCGAAGAAGTATACGACATAACCGAAAGTTTCTTCATCTAATTGTGGAATGTTCACTACCATGTTAGGAACACCACCATCAGTATGTGCTAATAATGTACCTTCGAATGCTTTTGTGTTAACTTCGTCGATTGTTTTACCAGCTAAATAATTTAATCCGTCTAGATCATCACTATCTTTTTCAATAGTAATATCATATTTAGGATGATTTACTTTTACAACTGTTTCGAATAAGAAACGACGTCCTTCTTGTACATATTGACCTAAAGAATGTAAATCAGTTGTGTAGTTGGCACTTGAAGGATAGATACCTTTGAAGTCTTTACCTTCTGATTCACCAAATAATTGTTTCCACCATTCATTAAAGTATTGCATAGATGGTTCATAGTTAATCAACATTTCTGTTGTATAACCTTTTGCATATAAAATGTTTCGAATTGTCGCATATTGATATGCAATGTTTTCTTCTAATTTATCTGAAGATAATTCTTCACGTGCTTTTGCAGCACCAATCATCATAGCTTCGATGTTAATTCCAGCTGTTGCAATTGGTAATAATCCTACTGCTGTTAAAAAAGAATATCTTCCACCTACATCATCAGGTACGATAAACGTTTCATAACCTTCGTTTGTAGCCAACTGTTTTAAAGCACCTTTTTCTTTATCCGTTGTTGCAAATATACGTTTTTGTGCTTCTTCTTTACCGTATCTTTCTTCAACTAATTGTTTGAACAATCTAAATGCAACTGCTGGTTCTGTAGTTGTACCAGATTTAGAAATAACGTTTACAGAGAAATCTTTGTCTGCTAAATAATCAACTAACTCTTTCGTATATGTTGATGACAAGTGATTACCAACAAATACAATTTCAGGGTATTCATTGCTGTTTCTAAATGATGACGTTAACATTTCGATTGCTGCACGTGCACCTAAGTAAGAACCACCAATACCGATGACTACTAAAACATCAGAATTTTCTTTAATGCGTTTTGATGCTTCAACAATTCTTGAAAATTCTTCTTTGTCGTAATCAACTGGTAAATCAACCCAGCCTAAGAAGTCACTACCTGCACCAGTACCTTCATGAATTGTTTTGTGAATTGATTTAACAATTTCTTGTTGTTGTTTTAATTCGTGTTCACCGAAAAATTCTAACGTTTTACTAAAATCTAATTGAATATGAGTCATCTATAAAAGCCTCCTGTTTCATTTAATATCTTAATTTTACTAAGTTTACGTTTGCGATTCAATTCACAAGTTTGTACTTAATCAATAAAATTGATATTTATGTGACGTTTCACACCTATTTTTCAACAAACATTTCAAACTGGCGTCAAACACTCAAACATTTTTTATACAATTTGCATGTTTTTTAAAATACTTTTAAACATTGATAAATAAGCATTTATACTTACAACTCTAACTATCTCTATCGCATTTTATGAATAAATATGTAAAATAATGGTTTTATTTTCATTAAAAGTTTGCTATCATGTGTTCATACGAAATATTCAGATAACTACAATGAGGTGAATTTTATGAAAGAGAAAATTGTTTTAGCATATTCAGGAGGACTAGATACAAGTGTGGCCGTTCAATGGCTTATCGACAAAGGATACGATGTTGTAGCTTGTTGCCTAGATGTTGGTGAAGGTAAAGATTTAGACATCGTTTATAAAAAAGCTTTAGATATGGGAGCAGTTGAATGTCATATTATTGATGCAACAAAAGAATTTAGTGATGAGTATGTAAGTTATGCAATCAAAGGAAATTTAATGTATGAAAATGCATATCCATTAGTTTCAGCTTTATCAAGACCATTAATCGCTAAAAAATTAGTAGAGATTGCTGAGAAAACAAATTCAGTAGGTATTGCACATGGTTGTACTGGTAAAGGGAATGACCAAGTACGTTTCGAAGTTGCCATTAAAGCATTAAACCCATCATTGAAAGCATTCGCACCTGTACGTGAGTGGGCATGGAGTCGTGAAGAAGAAATCGATTATGCAATTAAACATAATATCCCTGTATCAATCAACCATGATTCACCTTATTCTATCGATCAAAATCTATGGGGCAGAGCGAATGAATGTGGTATTTTAGAAGATCCTTATGCTGCGCCACCAGAGGATGCGTTCGATCTAACAAATGCTTTAGAAGAAACACCAGATACTGCTGATGAAATCATTTTAACGTTTGATAAAGGCATCCCAGTTCAAATTGATGGCAAAACATATGAATTAGACGATTTAATTTTAACGTTGAATGCATTAGCTGGTAAGCATGGTATCGGAAGAATTGACCATGTAGAAAATAGACTTGTAGGTATCAAATCAAGAGAAATTTATGAAGCACCTGCTGCAGAAGTTATTTTAAAAGCGCATAAAGCATTAGAAACGATTACGTTAACGAAAGATGTCGCACACTTTAAACCAATCATCGAGAAGCAATTTGCTGAACAACTATACAATGGACTTTGGTTCTCACCTTTAACTGATAGCTTAAAATTATTTATTGATAGTACTCAGCAATACGTAAGTGGTGATGTCAGAATTAAATTATTCAAAGGTAATACCATCGTAAATGGTAGAAAATCACCTTACACATTATATGATGAAAAATTAGCAACTTATACAAAAGAAGATGCATTTAATCAAGACGCTGCTGTTGGCTTTATCGATATCTATGGTTTACCTACTCAAGTAAATGCGATGTTGCATGGAGGCTATAGCAATGAGCAATAAAGCTTGGGGCGGTAGATTTGAAGTACAACCTGAAGAGTGGGTTGACGACTTTAACGCATCCATTACTTTTGATCAAACGCTCATAGATCAAGATATCGAAGGCAGCATTGCACATGCAACTATGCTTGCGAATCAAGGCATTATTAGTCAACAAGACAGCGAACAAATTATACAAGGACTAAAATCTATTCAACATGATTATCATCAAGATCAAATTCAATTTAGTGCATCATTAGAAGATATTCATTTAAATATTGAACATGAATTAATTAAACGTATTGGTGATGCTGGTGGTAAGTTGCATACTGGACGCAGTAGAAACGATCAAGTTGCAACAGATATGCACTTGTACACTAAGAAACAAGTGCAAGATATCATCGCATTAATTAAGTCGTTACAAAGTGTAATTGTAGACATCGCTTCCAATAATGTTGATACAATTATGCCTGGTTATACTCATTTACAGCGTGCACAGCCAATTTCATTTGCACATAATATTATGACTTATTTTTGGATGTTACAACGAGACCAACAACGATTTGAAGATAGTTTAAAACGAATCGATATTAATCCTTTAGGTGCAGCAGCCTTAAGTGGTACCACATACCCTATCGATAGACACGAGACAACAGCATTGTTGAACTTTGGCAGTCTCTATGAGAATAGCCTAGATGCTGTTAGTGACAGAGACTATATTATTGAAACATTGCATAATATTTCTTTAACGATGGTTCACTTATCACGCTTTGCAGAGGAAATTATTTTCTGGTCCACAGACGAAGCTAAATTCATTACATTATCAGATGCATTTTCAACTGGCTCATCTATTATGCCACAAAAGAAAAATCCTGATATGGCAGAATTAATTAGAGGTAAAGTTGGTCGAACGACTGGTCATTTAATGAGCATGCTTATGACTTTAAAAGGATTACCTCTAGCATATAACAAAGATATGCAGGAAGATAAAGAAGGTTTATTCGATGCTGTCCATACAATTAAAGGTTCTTTACGTATTTTCGAAGGTATGATTCAAACGATGACAATTAATAAAGAACAACTCAATCAAACTGTTAAAGAAGATTTTTCAAATGCAACGGAACTAGCAGATTATTTAGTAACTAAAAATATTCCATTTAGAACTGCACATGAAATTGTAGGAAAAATTGTCTTAGAATGTATACAACAAGGTCATTATTTATTAGATGTTCCTTTAGCAACATATCAACAACATCATTCTAGTATTGATGCCGATATTTACGATTATTTGCAGCCTGAAAATTGTTTAAAACGACGTCAAAGTTACGGTTCAACAGGTCAATCATCGGTCAAACAACAACTTGATGTTGCTAAACAATTACTATCACAATAAATACGTTAATCTACCTACCCACAATGTCTATTAAAATTACATTGTGGGTATTTTAATGCTCTCTTCGTCTTGTTGAAAATCACATTTTTAAGATTCCTAAAATGTTTGATAATTCTTTTAAATTTATATTACAGAAATGTTATAAATTGTAAAAGAAATGTGTAAAGCGTTTTCACAAGCAGGTTTTTGTAGTATTTTAAAATTGTTAGACTACAAATAAAGAGATGAAAGGATAAAGACTATGACTAACTCTTCGAAAAGCTTCACTAAATTTATGGCTGCTTCTGCTGTTTTTACTATGGGATTTTTATCAGTACCTACTGCTGGCGCTGAACAAACAAATCAAATTGCAAATAAACCTCAGGCTATTCAATGGCATACAAATTTAACGAATGAGCGATTCACTACTATCGCACATCGTGGCGCAAGTGGCTATGCACCCGAGCATACGTTTCAAGCATATGATAAGAGTCATAATGAGTTAAAAGCATCTTATATCGAAATTGATTTACAACGTACCAAAGATGGCCATTTAGTTGCTATGCATGATGAAACTGTTAACCGTACAACAAATGGACACGGTAAAGTTGAGGATTATACCCTTGATGAATTAAAACAGTTAGATGCAGGAAGTTGGTTTAATAAAAAATATCCAAAATACGCAAGAGCAAGTTATAAAAATGCTAAAGTACCCACTTTAGATGAAATTTTAGAACGTTATGGCCCGAATGCAAACTATTATATTGAAACAAAGTCACCTGATGTATACCCAGGAATGGAAGAACAATTATTAGCTTCATTGAAAAAGCATCACCTTTTAAATAACAATAAATTAAAAAATGGACATGTAATGATTCAATCATTTTCTGACGAAAGTTTAAAGAAAATTCATCGTCAAAATAAACATGTGCCATTAGTAAAATTAGTTGATAAAGGTGAACTACAACAATTTAACGACCAACGCTTAAAAGAGATACGCTCTTATGCGATTGGATTAGGTCCTGATTATACAGATTTAACTGAACAAAATACCCATCATTTAAAAGACTTAGGTTTTATAGTACATCCTTATACAGTAAATGAAAAAGCTGATATGTTACGATTAAATAAATACGGCGTTGATGGTGTCTTTACAAATTTCGCTGACAAATATAAAGAAGTCATTAAGTAGTATTGTTAAACTAGAAAACATAAATACAAAAATATAGCTATTACTAAAAAAGACAGCAGTAAGATATTTCCGAATAGAAAATATCTTACTGCTGTCTTTTTAATCAACTATATATAGTTGACCGTTTAATTAGAAATTCTCTGTGTTCGGGGCCCCGGCTATTTTTGAAATAAGCTTGTTACAAGTGTATTTTTATTCAGTCAACTACTGCTAAAATAAAATTAACGAGCTTAGGGCTTTGTTTTCTGTCCCAAGCTCGTTAAATCACATATGATAATTAATTATGCCCAACCACGATATCTAGCTGCTTCTGCTGTACGTTTAATACCTATGATATATGCTGCAAGTCTCATATCTATTTTTCGATTTTGAGACAATTCGTAAATCGTATCAAATGCCGCTTCTAATTTTTCACGTAGCTTTTCATTAACTTCTTCTTCAGACCAATAATAACCTTGATTATTTTGTACCCATTCGAAGTAAGAAACCGTTACACCACCAGCACTTGCTAATACGTCTGGAACTAATAATATACCACGTTCAGTTAAAATACGTGTTGCTTCTGGTGTTGTAGGTCCATTAGCAGCTTCAACAACGATGCTAGCTTTAATATCATGTGCATTGTCTTCTGTAATTTGGTTTGAAATAGCCGCTGGTACTAAAATGTCACAATCTAATTCAAACAATTCTTTATTTGAGATTGTTTCTTCAAATAAATTTGTTACCGTACCAAAACTATCACGACGGTCTAATAAATAATCTATATCTAAGCCATTTGGATCGTGTAATGCACCGTAAGCATCAGAGATACCTACAATTTTTGCACCTAAATCATATAAGAATTTAGCTAAGAAACTTCCGGCATTACCGAAACCTTGAATAACAACCTTGGCACCTTCAATTTGCATATTACGACGTTTTGCAGCTTGTTCAATTGCAATAACTACACCTAGTGCAGTTGATCTGTCGCGTCCATGAGAACCACCCAATACAATTGGTTTACCTGTGATGAAACCTGGTGAATTAAATTTATCTAATGCACTATATTCATCCATCATCCAAGCCATAATTTGTGAGTTTGTAAATACATCTGGTGCTGGAATATCTTTGTTCGGACCTACGAATTGTGAAATTGCTCTTACATATCCGCGTGATAAACGTTCAACTTCATGAATGCTCATTTGACGTGGATCACAAACGATACCACCCTTACCACCACCGTATGGTAAGTTTACAATGCCACATTTCAAAGTCATCCACATTGATAATGCTTTTACTTCTTCTTCATCAACATCTGGGTGGAAACGCACGCCCCCTTTTGTTGGTCCAACAGCATCATTATGTTGCGCACGGTAACCTGTGAATGTTTTAACAGTACCATCATCCATTCGTACAGGGATACGCACTTGTAACATTCTTAAAGGTTCTTTAATTAAATCGTACATTCCTTCGTCAAATCCCAATTTATGCAATGCTTCTTTAATAATTCCTTGAGTAGAAGTTACTAAATTATTGTTCTCAGTCATGATCCTTTTCGCCTCTTCTTTACCTAATGATTTCGCTTTCAAACATATTGTAACATAACGTATTCCTTTTTAAAGCCCTTACAAACTGATTGTTACAACTTTTTGACATTATTGAAATACGTGTCTTATTTTTTCAAGTGCAAGGTCCAATTCTTCTTTAGTAATAATTAATGGTGGTGCAAAACGAATGACAGTATCATGCGTTTCTTTACATAATAAGCCTTCTTCTTTCAAAGCTTCACAATATGGTCTAGCACTTTCATTAAGTTCCACACCTATAAACAAACCACGTCCACGGACTTCTTTAATTGATGGATGATCAATTTGCTTTAATTGTTCTTTAAAATAATCTCCTAATTCTAAAGAGCGCCCTGGTAAATCCTCATCAACGATAACATCTAATGCAGCAATTGATGCAGCACAAGCAAGTGGATTACCACCAAATGTTGAACCATGTGAGCCAGGTGTAAAGACATCTAATACTTCTTTATCTGCTAATACAACAGAAATTGGGAAGACACCACCACCTAGTGCTTTACCTAAAATATAGACATCAGGTTTTACATTATCCCAATCCGTAGCAAATAATTTACCCGAACGACCTAATCCTGCTTGGATTTCGTCAGCAATAAATAAGACATTATGTTCATCACATAATTCTCTAATTGCTTTCAAATATCCTTCTGGCGGTATATTTATACCCGCTTCACCTTGAATTGGTTCTACTAAAACTGCTGCAGTATTTTCATTAATTGCAGCTTTCAATGCATCTACATCTCCAAAATCAACTTTTCTAAATCCATCTAATAACGGACCATAACCACGTTGGTATTCTGCTTCTGAAGATAATGAAACTGGCGCCATTGTTCGACCATGGAAGTTACCATTAAATGCAATGATTTCTGCTTTATTTGGCTCAATTCCTTTAACATCGTATGCCCAGCGTCGTGCTGCTTTCAAAGCTGTTTCTACTGCTTCAGCACCTGTATTCATTGGTAAAGCTTTATCTTTACCTGCCAGTTTACAAATTTTTTCGTACCATTCACCTAAGTTATCACTATGAAAAGCACGTGAAACTAGAGTCACTTTATCAGCTTGATCTTTTAATGCTTGAATAATTTTCGGATGTCTATGACCTTGGTTAACAGCGGAATATGCAGATAACATATCCATATATTTATTGCCTTCAGGATCTTTAACCCATACCCCTTCAGCTTCTGAAATGACAATTGGCAATGGTAAATAATTATGTGCTCCGTAATGATTTGTTAACTCAATAATTTTTTCAGATTTAGTCATCATATCTCCCCTTTTCATCATTTATAACTATTATACATGAAACATTATCCAAATAATTACATTAGTTTTCAAAGCAGATACTTTTCCACCAAAAAAGATGAAATAATCACTAAGTTTCATTAATTTTGTCTATTTTGAAAACCCTTACATTTATAATGACATAATTACTTAAATGATTACAAGCAAAAGAATTGATAATTTTACACTTAATCAAAAGTATATTTTACTAAGAATATTTTTATTTATAAATATTGAAAACCACTAACAAATTGTATACACAATATCATTAGTGGTAACAGTTAAACACTTATTTATCTTTACGTGGTAATGGATAGAACCCTTCATTAAATTGATGCCATAAATTAGGAGTTAAGTGATGATTATCTTCTCTCTCTGGATCAAAGTAATTAATAATTTCATCTTCGCGTCCATCTTTAATTTTCTCAATAAATTGATAATCCAGTAGTAGCTCTCTACCAATAGCTACTAAGTCAACACCAACATTTTCAACTGCATCTAAAGCTTCGTCAGCTGTGAAAATTGAACCAATACCGATAAGTGGCATACGACCATTTATCCATTTGTGAATTAAAGGCAGTCTTTCTTGTCCAGCGTATTTACCTTCACGTGTCGTTGCATGCGTATCCATCATTGAAACATGAATATAGTCGATTGGCATATGGCTAATTTTATTAACGAGTTCCTCTGTAATTTCCATTGTGATTCCTGGAGACTCCGCTTCTTCCGGAGACAATCTGTATCCAACTATAAAGTCTTTATTGCCATACGCTTCTTTCGCTTTAAGCACTTCTTCAATCACAGCGACCGGGAATTTATATTGATTTGCCCATACATCATTTCTACTATTATAGTATGGTGATACAAATTGATGAATTAAGTAATGATTCGCACCATGTATTTCAACACCATCAAACCCTGCTTCAATTGCACGTCGCGTTGCTTCACCAAAATCCTTGATTGCTTGTTCAATCTCTTCATTCGTCATTTCTCTAGCACTATGTTCTTGTTTCTGACCGAAACTTTTTAAAGAAATTGGACTTGGTGCTACGACGTCTCCACCAGGTGTTAATTCAGGCAATGCTTGTGCACCGCCATGATGTATTTGTACGAGTGCTTTGGCACCGTTTTTCTTCATTGCTGTAGCTAATCGTTTTAGTCCTTCAATATCACTGTCATGCGCGATTGATGGCTGTCCTGGAAATGCTTTTCCGACATCACTCACATTACTCGCAGCATTAATTGTAATACCAACATCTTGTGAACGCTTTTCAATATAAGGAAGTTCTACATCTGAAATAGTACCATCATCATTTGAAGAAATATGTGTTAAAGGGGCTAACACAAATCGATTTCTCAACTCTACTCCATTTGGTAATTCTACTTTATCAAACAATGGTTCGTATTTACTTTTCATTACTTAATTCCTCCTTAAAATTATTGAGTTGACTATAACATGTAATTTTTTCATTCTCCAATTATCTGTTTATATAGTTGCAATTCGTTTAATACTTTAAGTTGTAGTTCTCATTTCTAAAATAAATTAAAAAAACAAATCCACATACAATATTGCAAATCAACGATTCTATCTATCAAAGATAATGGATATGTCACCTTAAACCATTTGTACGTGTAAATAGAATCAATCATATTACGTTATCGTAGACAAAAAGAGATTAGTATCTAATAAAATTTAATAGATACTAATCTCTTTTATAGTCTAAGAAACTTTCATTTCAGACCCTTTGTATGATTTTCGGTACGATTTATCTGTTCCTTTAGTCGTTTCGAATTGCTTGCTTTGACTGTTTTATCCAGATTGGTAAGCGTTCTTTAAGTGTTTGAAACCCATATTTTTCTGTTTCTCTGATTTCATCTAATACTGATTGTTTTTCCTTCTTACGCTCATAATTTTTGAAGTAATCATTATCCTTTAATGATAGATTAAGCTTTCCTTCATCATCTATAGACAAAATTTTAGCTTTAACAATTTGGCCTTCTGATAGAAATTTCTTCAAATTATGAACGTAGTCATCCATAATTTCTGATATATGAATCAGTCCTTCAGTATGATTAGGGGTCTCAACAAACGCACCGTATGGTTGAATACCAGTTACACGCACCTTGATATGTTGGCCAATTTTGTAGTTATTCAACTTAATAACCCCTTATTTCGTTTACTTAACACTATTATCATAGCACAAATCGAAATGGTGGACTAATTAAAACATCAAATCATACGAATATTATTTTATAAATGAATAAGAATACTACAAACTTGGATTTACAAATAAAATCAGCAACAAATTCCTATCTAAATCAATATGATATCCAGCTACTTTGTTTTCAATTTATTAACTATTTGAATAGCAATTCTCTGTAAAAACATAAAAAGCAACCTCAACTATTATCTTTAGAATACACATCTATTTAAAAACTGTGCTTTCTTGATAAATATATTGAGATTGCTCATCATGTTAGTTTATTTGTTTTCGTTGGAATATATACTAATCCATTCATAAATTAGCTTTATCCGAGTTTAAAATGTTGGTAGTTAATTATGTTTAGATTTTATTCTTCAACATCAATAGATTCAATTACAACATCATGAAGTGGTTTATCTTGTGGTCCCACTTTTGTATTTGCAATATCTTCTAATGTAGTTTCACCATCAATGATTTGACCGAATACAGTATGTTTTTGATCTAACCATGGTGTACCACCCTTCTCGCCATATGCATCAACGATTGGTTGTGGCCAACCACCATCTGCAAGTTGACTTAACATATTTTGAGGTACTTCTTTCATTTGAACAATGAAAAATTGTGAACCATTTGTATTAGGTCCTGAGTTAGCCATTGATAATGCGCCATATAAGTTAAATGCATTTAATGAAAATTCATCTTCAAAAGCACCGCCATAAATACTTTCGCCACCCATACCAGTAGCTGTTGGATCGCCACCTTGAATCATGAAGTCATTAATGACACGGTGGAATGTTATTCCATCATAATAACCATTTTTTGCATGTGTCACAAAATTTTCAACTGTTTTTGGTGCAATATTTGGAAATAATTTGAATGTCATGTCACCTTTATTTGTGTGCATAACCACTTTAATTTCACCTTGTTGTACTTCTTTGTTTAACTGTGGATAGTTAGCCATTTATATTCTCCATTCATGTTATGATACATATATATTAACATACTTTTAAGGGAGGAAAATAGCATGAAGTTATATCGATTTTCACACAAAACAGGTAGCTATGGTGTCACGATTGTTGAAGAAAATGGAGACGATGTCCTTGTTAAAGTTGAACAAGTTATCAAACACCCGAAACAAGGTGATTTACATAACCCTACTGAAACTGAAGGTGTATTTTTCCATGAACGCAAAGCATTAAGCCATTTTGAAAAACGCTATACGAAACGTTCACAATTACGCGACTTCAATGTTGATGTATTGCGCTATGAAGATTCACTTCAACAAGCAATTACAGATTTAGAAACTAAACTTAAAGCTCAGCAAACAAAACATGCTGAAATGTCTTTAGCTAGTTTAGCACGCTTAAAAGAAGATTATTCACTTCAATACAAAGAAAATTTTAAATAAAAAATGACGTGTTTCTTCTTATTTAAATACTTCTGAAAATAAAGCACAACAAGGAGTGTGTACGTTTTTCAGAACTATATCATTCATGTATAATGAATAACATAAATATTTTTTAAAGGAGGACAACATAGTGAGTTTGTTACATATTGCGGTGATATTACCGTTAATATTCGCACTCATTATTCCTATCCTGTATAGATTTTTTAAACGTATACATTTAGGATGGTTCGTATTACCTGTCCCTATCGTCATATTTATTTATATGCTTACATTAATTAAAACGACGATGTCAGGTAATACTGTAATGAAAACCTTAAATTGGATGCCTCATTTTGGTATGAACTTTGATTTATATCTTGATGGCTTAGGTTTACTCTTTAGTTTGCTTATTTCAGGAATCGGCAGTTTAGTAGTATTATATTCAATCGGCTACTTAAGTAAGTCAGAACAACTAGGGAATTTTTATTGTTATTTATTACTATTTATGGGTGCAATGTTAGGTGTCGTACTTTCAGATAATGTTATTATTCTATATTTATTCTGGGAGCTAACGTCATTTTCTAGTTTTTTACTTATTTCATTCTGGCGCGAACGACAAGCATCTATATATGGTGCTCAAAAATCGCTCATAATCACAGTATTTGGTGGTCTATCATTATTAGGTGGTATCATCTTACTCGCTATACCAACACAATCATTTAGCATTCAGTACATGATTCAACATGCTTCTGAAATTCAAAATAGCCCATTCTTCATTTTTGCGATGATTTTAATCATGATTGGTGCTTTTACAAAATCTGCTCAGTTTCCATTTTATATTTGGCTACCAGATGCAATGGAAGCACCTACACCAGTGAGTGCTTATCTTCATTCAGCAACAATGGTTAAAGCAGGGTTATATTTAATCGCTCGAATGACACCAATCTTCGCAGCATCGCAAGGTTGGATATGGACTGTCACACTCGTTGGTTTAATTACGTTATTCTGGGCTTCGCTAAACGCAACAAAACAACAAGACTTGAAAGGTATACTGGCATTTTCAACAGTATCCCAATTAGGTATGATTATGGCGATGCTTGGAATCGGTGCCATTAGTTATCACTATCAAGGCGATGATAGCAAAATATATGCTGCTGCATTTACGGCTGCAATATTCCATTTAATCAACCATGCAACATTTAAAGGTGCCCTATTTATGATTACAGGTGCAGTGGATCATTCTACTGGTACACGTGATGTTAAGAAATTAGGTGGCTTACTAACAATTATGCCTATTTCATTTACAATCACTGTTATTACAGCATTAAGTATGGCTGGTGTACCACCGTTCAATGGTTTCTTATCAAAAGAATCATTTTTAGAAACAACATTTACAGCAAGCCAAGCAAATTTATTCAGTGTTGATACATTAGGCTACCTATTCCCAATCATTGGTATAGTGGGCAGTGTCTTCACATTTGTATATTCAATTAAATTTATAATGCATATATTTTTCGGACAATATAAACCTGAACAATTACCTAAAAAAGCACACGAAGTATCAATATTAATGCTTTTATCACCAGCTATTTTAGCTACATTAGTAATTGTATTCGGTTTATTCCCTGGCATTTTAACTAATTCGATTATTGAACCTGCTACATCTTCGATTAATCATACGGTAATTGATGATGTTGAATTCCATATGTTCCATGGATTAACGCCTGCCTTTTTATCAACATTAGTGATTTATATTTTAGGTATCTTACTAATTGTGACATTTAGTTATTGGGTGAAATTGTTGCAACGACAACCTGGTAAACTAACATTCAATTATTGGTACAACAGAAGTGCAAATGTTATTCCAAACTACTCTGAAAAGATGACGAATAGCTATGTTACCGATTATTCACGTAATAATTTAGTTATCATTTTTGGTACATTAATTTTATTAACATTTGTCACTATATTCTCAGTACCTTTCAACATTAATTTTAAAGACGTTAGTCCGATTAGAATTTTCGAAGTTTGTATCGTAATTTTATTATTAAGTGCTGCCTTTTTAATTCTTTTCGCTAAATCAAGATTATTTAGCATTATTATGTTAAGTGCAGTTGGATATGCTGTGTCTGTATTGTTTATATTCTTTAAAGCACCCGACTTAGCATTGACACAGTTTGTCGTTGAATCTATTTCAACAGCATTGTTCTTATTATGCTTCTACCACTTACCAAATTTAAATCGTTATAATGAAAAGCGCTCATTCCAGCTTACTAATGCTTTAATTGCTGGTGGAGTTGGTTTGTCCGTCATTATTATCGGTTTAATTGCATACGGAAATAGACATTTTGAATCGATATCTAAGTTTTATCAAGAGCACGTTTATGATTTAGCTCACGGTAAAAACATGGTAAACGTCATACTTGTTGATTTCCGTGGTATGGATACTTTATTCGAGTCATCTGTACTTGGTATCGCAGGATTAGCTGTATATACAATGATTAAATTACGTAAAAAGCGTCAAACGCAAGGTAACGAGGTGAAAAATCATGAATAGACAACAAAATGATCTAATTTTGCAATTTGCTGCAGTTATTATCTTTTTCATGGTAATGGTCTTTGGTTTTTCACTTTTCTTAGCAGGACATTATACACCTGGTGGCGGTTTCGTCGGCGGGTTATTATTCGCAAGTTCACTTGTTATCATTACGATTGCATTTGATATAGAAACAATGCGTAAAATTTTCCCGTTAGATTTTAAAATCTTGATAGGTATCGGATTAGTTTTTTGTATTGCGACGCCTATCGCAAGTTGGTTTTTAGGCAAAAATTTCTTTACGCATGTCACATTTGATATACCGTTATTTATATTAGAACCTGTTCATATGACAACAGCAGTATTCTTTGATTTCGGTGTTTTATGTGCAGTAGTTGGTACTGTCATGACAATTATTATTTCGATTGGAGAGAACGAATAGTGGAAATTATTATGATTTTTGTTAGTGGTATTCTCACAGCAATTAGTGTCTATCTCGTTTTGTCTAAAAGTCTGATACGAATTGTTATGGGAACTACACTATTAACACATGCAGCAAATTTATTTTTAATAACTATGGGCGGACTTAAACATGGTACTGTTCCAATTTATGAAGCGAACGTAAAAAGCTATGTTGATCCTATCCCGCAAGCACTTATTTTAACAGCAATCGTTATCGCCTTTGCGACAACAGCCTTTTTCTTAGTATTAGCATTTAGAACATATAAAGAATTAGGCACAGATAACGTTGAGAGTATGAAAGGAGTTCCAGAAGATGATTGAAAGTAATATGCTTGTGTTAACGCTAGTTATTCCAGTAATTACAGCCATATTACTTGTCTTTATTGGAAAGCGTCCTATTATAAAGCGTTATGTCGCACTAGGCGGTACATTATTAACCTTGGTCGCGGCAATTATCAATTTAGCAAATGTTGTTAAACATGGACCAATACGCGTAGAGCTAGGTTCATGGAAAGCACCATACAGTATTGTCTTTGTATTAGACATATTCAGTGCCCTACTAATAATTACTAGTATTATTATTACAGCTAT
>NZ_JACVZO010000157.1:0-249 GCF_017151845.1 Staphylococcus sp. EG-SA-17 | reverse complement strand
ATGCGACTGATGAAGAAAAACAAGTTGCTTTAAATCAATTAGCGAATAATGAAAAACGTGCATTACAAAACATCGATCAAGCAATAGCGAATAATGATGTGAAACGTGTTGAATCAAATGGTATTGCATCGAGTTGGTTATTATTACTTTCATCAATGTTATCCAACGCTGCACGTTTGCGTCTAACTTTCGGTTTAATTTGTTCGATTGCCTTAATCGTTTGATTTCTAACATCATTTACAGCTACAT
>NZ_JACVZO010000156.1:0-249 GCF_017151845.1 Staphylococcus sp. EG-SA-17 | reverse complement strand
CAATTAAACTTGGTACTGATATTGTTTCTCCTGTGATTAATAGTGCAATAATTACACCGATAACTGTAAATGGTAAAGAGAATAGAATTGTAAATGGTGCTAAGCCACCTTTAAATGTAATAACTAGAATTAGACCGATATTAATGACGGCGATTGCAACAATTGGTGCATTAGTTCCTTTGTTATTTGGTCAAGATAGCTCGATTCTTATTTCGAAAGGATTAGCTGCTACAGTTATTGGTGGTTTAA
>NZ_JACVZO010000155.1:0-249 GCF_017151845.1 Staphylococcus sp. EG-SA-17 | reverse complement strand
AATATTCCTCATTAAACCAGTAAACCTTATTATGTTCTGATTCATGGCCATCTAATGCAAAATTAGATATTTCGTATTGATGGAAAGGAGATTGTTCTATCTTAGACATCAGCAACTGATACATGTCTACAGCCAAATATAGGAACTTAATGACCATGTATGTAGGTGGTGGCACACCAACGGCCCTTTCTATTAATCAGTTGGAAAGATTACTTAAAGCAATACGTGATACGTTTACAATCACAGGCG
>NZ_JACVZO010000154.1:0-249 GCF_017151845.1 Staphylococcus sp. EG-SA-17 | reverse complement strand
AAGTACATTACTTACAACTTTTTCTGTGTTTTTAGCTACTTCTTCTTTTTGTCCTACAGCTGTTTTATACTGTAGTGATATTTTCGATGGTGTTTTAGCGTCTAATTGCATTGCCAATTTTGAAAAGGATGCTGAGAAAGATTTCTTAAAAGATAAAACAATGCATTTACAATTGTTATTTGGACAAGCAAATCGTCAAGATGAACCAAATGATAAGAAAGCAACGAGTGTTGTGGATGTAACATTGAA
>NZ_JACVZO010000153.1:0-249 GCF_017151845.1 Staphylococcus sp. EG-SA-17 | reverse complement strand
TGCTATTTAATTTTTTACTTCCTAAGCTTCCACCCATAACGAGTAACACTTTTTTATTTTCATTAAAGCCTGTTAATTGATAACCATTATGTGCATTACCATTTTTTAAATCTTCTCGAATTGTTGCACCAATTTCCAAAGCTCTTTCACGCATATTTTTAAGTCCATAACTTTGTTCTAATTTTTCATCAACATTAAAACCTTTACCATTATCTTGAATTCTCAACAATAAATAATCGTCTTTATTAA
>NZ_JACVZO010000152.1:0-249 GCF_017151845.1 Staphylococcus sp. EG-SA-17 | reverse complement strand
CGGCACTTGATTCGTACTTTCTAAAGCAACCATATCAATCTCTATATCGCTATCAAAAACAATTTTAACCGCTTCTGGATCCCAATATGCATTCCATTCTGCAGAACCATCATGCTCAGGTTCTTCAGCAGGATTTTTACTATTATATCCAGTTGTAGCATTCATGATTGGTGCGATTCGTGATAGATTCATCAATGAAATTAATTTCTGGATTTTATTCGTGGGTATTTTAGTTTTTGGTGTTATAGC
>NZ_JACVZO010000151.1:0-249 GCF_017151845.1 Staphylococcus sp. EG-SA-17 | reverse complement strand
TAATTAGAGCCTCTTATGCAGTTGCTCAGTCAACTGTATACCTTTTGCCTTTAACTTAAGTAATTAGTGCCTCTTATGCAGTTGCTCAGTCAACTGTATACCTTTTGACTTTAACTTAAGTTATTAGAGCCTCTTATGCAGTTGCTCAGTCAACTGTATACCTTTTGACTTTAACTTAAGTTATTAGAGCCTCTTATGCAGTTGCTCAGTCAACTGTATACCTTTTGACTTTAACTTAAGTTATTAGAG
>NZ_JACVZO010000150.1:0-251 GCF_017151845.1 Staphylococcus sp. EG-SA-17 | reverse complement strand
CAATCGTTGTTCCTGAGCGTTTGGCTGCTTTAACAATGTGTTGCATCTCTTTTACCGTAGTAATCAGCTTAGTCATTGTTATTAACCTCATTCATAATTTTCTTTTTATACGTATATTCTTCTGATGCAAATGCAATTAAAGCAGAAGGAGCGCATATTACACCATTTATTGAAAAAGCAACGGCAATTGGTATTCCTGTTGTTGCACATTTAGGATTAACACCTCAAAGTGTTGGCGTTATGGGGTATAA
>NZ_JACVZO010000149.1:0-252 GCF_017151845.1 Staphylococcus sp. EG-SA-17 | reverse complement strand
AGTCATAGTATTTATAACCATCACGTAATTGATAAATGCCACGCGGATCTGTTATTGCGTCATTTTTAGGAACAAATTGTATTTTTAAATGACTAACATTTTCAGGTACTTTAAATAAGCGCCAAATGGTCCGATTTGGCGCTTATTTAAAGTACCTGAAAATGTTAGTCATTTAAAAATACAATTTGTTCCTAAAAATGACGCAATAACAGATCCGCGTGGCATTTATCAATTACGTGATGGTTATAAATA
>NZ_JACVZO010000148.1:0-252 GCF_017151845.1 Staphylococcus sp. EG-SA-17 | reverse complement strand
TAATAAGGAATCCGTTTTGACGTAACCACTCAAATAATCTGCGTTGCCCGATGTTTACACCGTTTTGTTTAATGATCTTTGCTAACTCTCCAACTAAAATTGATGTCTTAGTAGTAGCTACTGCATCCGCAAATACAATCTTTGGTTTGTCGCGTTCAATCTTTGTTTCTAATTGATTGATTGTGTTGTTAGCAATTTTTAAAGCACGTTGCATAATCATTTCTGGGCTATTCCAAGCTTTTTCAACTTGGA
>NZ_JACVZO010000014.1:0-65983 GCF_017151845.1 Staphylococcus sp. EG-SA-17 | reverse complement strand
GGATCAAACTCTCCATAAAAATTATGATGTTTGATTAGCTCATAAATACTAAATAATGTTTGTAACTTATAGTTACGTTTTTTGGAATTAACGTTGACATATTGTCATTCAGTTTTCAATGTTCATTTTTCTTACCGACAAGAATTAATTATACATTTTATTAACATTTAAGTCAACAACTTTTTAAAATTAATTTTCGTTAGTAATTCAAGTTATTTCTTAAGTTGAGTTGTTTTGTTTGCCTCAACAAATAAATACTATACAGGCTTTCAAACTGCTTAACAACAGTAAAAATTACACCTTTGCCATCTGTACTGAACGCCCTTATCCTAAAAATCGAACTTAAAAAATCCCCACTTATAAATAGTACGTTTTTTAGAACAAGAAACAGATTTTTCTCTAACCATATCAATCAAAAAAACCGCAAAACAGAACTTTATTTTTTTTACCAGAAATTAAAAATAAATTTACAAGTTTTAAATAACCTCTCAAAACACCGCTATACAGGCTGATTTAATAAACTTTAGACCAAAGAAGTACAACTACTAAGCCAGCATCTATCATTTCAATTACAAAAGAATTTCATTTGCATAGTCATTAACCATCAACCGCATTTATCAAATTAATAGCACCAACACACCATAACCGTAGATCTAATTCGATAATCCAATTCACATCATTACTATTAGAAGTAACAAATCACAACCAACGGCTTGCTTCCTAAAGATTACCCATCCCTCAGTAAAACTAGGTAAACCATACCACCGCCACACCGCAAATAAAGTAGTACATCACACCACACCATAAAAAAAGCCACAATGATTACACTGTGACTTTTCTTACTATAGTATTAAATTCAAAAATGTTTAATAGAAGACATTACATTTCTGTTCTACCTGCGATTGCTTTAGATAAAGTTACTTCGTCAGCATACTCTAAATCGCCACCTACCGATAACCCTTGTGCTAATCTCGTCACTTTGATACCTATAGGCTTAACTAATCTAGAAATATACATGGCTGTAGATTCCCCCTCTAAGTTCGGGTTCATAGCTAAGATTAATTCGCTAACTTCATCGCTTTTTAAGCGTTCAATCAATGAAGGAATATTAATATCTTCTGGTCCAATGCCATCCATAGGCGAAATAGACCCATGTAAAACGTGATATAAACCTTTGTATTCTCTCATTTTTTCCATAGCTATGACATCTTTGTCATCTTCCACAACACAAATAACTGAACGATCTCTTTGCTTATCTTCACAAATATAACATGGATCATTTTCAGTAATGTGACCACATACGCTACAATATGTTAATTCTCTTTTAACATCTACTAATGCTTTGGCAAACTGAACAACATCGTCTTCTTTCATATCTAAGGTATGAAAAGCCAGACGTTGGGCTGTCTTTGGACCAATGCCTGGCAATTTCATAAAGCTATCAATAAGTTTTGATATAGGTTCTGGATAATGCATCTATGATCACATTCCAGGGATGTTTAAGCCTTGAGTATGTTTACCTAAACGTTCTTGAGTAAGCTCATCAGCTTTATTCATCGCTTCATTAGTAGCTGCTAACACTAAGTCTTGTAGCATTTCAATATCATCTGGGTCTACAGCTTCTTCTTTGATTTCAACGTCGACAACTTCTTTATGACCAGTTACAGTAACTGCAACCATGCCACCGCCAGCTGTTCCTACAATACGCTCTTCTTTAAGTTTTTCTTGTTCTTGAGCCATTTTCTTTTGCATTTTTTGCATTTGTTTCATCATTTGTTGCATGTTTCCGCCACCGCGCATATTCCATTTCCTCCTTGAAAATCAATAAATATTTATCAATAAAATGATGTTTCTTTCATTATACATACGATTATATCGCTTGTCATGTATCACTCTTCATCTATCACATGTACAGTTTCTTCACCGAAAAGATCTTTTGCTTTTTGAGCAATATCTGTTTGTTGCGCTTGTTGCTTTGGCATATCATCGCCTTCGTTTTTACGATTTTGTAAATACTCCGTTCGAACTCTTTGCCATTGATCTGATGGTACACCAACAACTTTAACGTTTTTATTAACGATATTACATACAACACTTTCTATGCTACTACGTTTCTCGTCGTCTTTATTGACGATTTCACAATGGATCTCTTCCTCAAATTTCACAAGTACGTGATCTTCACTTGCCGCCACAGGTTCCGAATTTTGCAATAAACTAACGAGTGATTTTTTATCATTGTTTTTGGCATGATCAATCACTTCTTGCCAATGATCTTTCAACAATTTGATATCTGCCTTATTCGCTTTATCTAGCACTTTTGCAATTTGTTGCATTGAAAATGCATTTTTAGATTTTTGTATACCTCTCACAGGCTTTTTCGAAGATTTTTGAGTAGGAGCGACACTCACTCCTTGTGCTTTTAGTGTTTTTAGTTCTTGCTCTAACTGTTCCATACGTTGCAACAATACATCTGTGTTTGGCGATGAAGCAATTTGTGCTGGTTCAGCTACATTCGCAATCACTTGTGGTTGACCCTTAATCTGCTCAGCTAATTTTACTAACAACACTTCAAAATGAACGTTTTGATTCACACTAAAACGAATCGACACTAATGTATCATTAATAAGATCAATCATTTGATATAACATATCTAATTCTAAGTTCATCAGTGCTCGATACTCAGTATCTTTCTCAGATGTTTTATTCATAATCGTATCTCTGACAAAATAAATCATATCATTTATTAGGCGATTCACTTCTTTACCTTCTGTTATAAACTGATGGTATTTTTTAAAAGATGCTTGTACGTCACCTTGTACAATATCATCAAACAAGTGATCCAACGCTTCATCATGTACGCTACCTGTGACATTCAACGCATCTTGCAATGTTAACGTACCATCACCAAATGCAATAGCTTGGTCCATAATACTTAATGCATCACGCATACCCCCTTCAGACGCTTTAGCGATAAATGCCAAGGCTGCATCTTCACATTCAATTTGTTGTGCATCTGCTACAAATTTTAAACGTTCAACAATTTGATCTAGGCTAATTGCTTTAAAATCAAAACGTTGCGCCCTAGAAATGATTGTTGGAGGGATTTTATGTGGTTCTGTCGTTGCCAATATAAAAATAGCGTGTGCTGGAGGTTCTTCTAACGTCTTTAAAAGGGCATTAAAAGCACCTGTTGTTAGCATGTGCACCTCATCTATAATATAAACTTTATATTTCGATTCACTTGGTGCATATTTAACTTTGTCTCTAATATTTCTTATTTCATCAACGCCATTATTACTAGCAGCATCAATTTCTATCACATCTGAATTAGTCCCCTGCGTAATGCCTTTACAAATATGACATTCATTACAAGGTTCTCCATCAGTGCTATTTAAACAGTTGATTGCTTTAGCAAACACTTTGGCAATACTCGTTTTCCCCGTACCTCTCGGACCACTAAAAATATAAGCATGCGACTGTTTTTCTTTCGAAATCGCATTGCGCAATGTCTTCGTGACATGTTCTTGTCCGACGACATCCTCGAAACTTTGGGGTCTGTACATACGATATAAGGCTTGATAATTCAAGTTAGCACCTCCATAAACAATTACCTCTCATTATAGCATGATAATACCTTTACTTCTTAATTGAACAATTAATAAAAATGTTCTGGAAATTTTACGATTCCGTGTGGTGCATCCGTCAAATTATCCCATAAATATTTTACAAGTAACGGTGCATCACCAGATTCTAATTTAATGTCATGCTCAGCAGCATTTTGATAACCCAACTTTTCAAAGTAGTCAAAACAATGGTCTACAACAACCGTACTATACTCTTGTGCTTTGGCACGCTCTTCTACTGCTTGAACCAAGCCACGACCTAATTTTTGTCCACGTAATTCAGGATGAACTGATAAAGAGGCAATCGCCAAACCATAATACGTCTTATCATCACTATTAATTTCTACTTCAATTAATAAAACGTGTCCAACGACATCGTTATTTTCATTTTTCGCTATTACTTCTAATTCAAAATTATAGCAAGGAGATTTTCTTAAATGTTTTACTTTCGCACGTGCTTGCCAACTCGTTTCAGGATTATCATCAAAACTTTCTTCAATACTATTTAAAGATTTATCATAATCTAACTCTGTTAAAGTACTTAAATATATTTGCATATGTCCTCCGTAGGCATTTGATTGTCAATAATCATAACGTATCTCATTAATAATTCTATTGTAAGATACTCCCCCTCATTTCACCATCATTTCTTTATCATCAAATTATAACTTCTTACTTTTCATTGACACAAAAATCATTCAAACTGTACATCGAGTTCACTTGAATCAAACTTCACATATAAAAAAGCTACTTCCCACAAACATGTTCCACGTATAATACGCTGAATTGTCTTCAAGAAAGTAGCTTCTATAAATAAATATATATTTTCAACTCTTAATAATCGGTTTAATATTTAAAAAATAAAAAACCGTGCACCTAAGCATCGAACGTAATTCACGAACGTAACCAAAGTCGTTAGCTAAATCTCGGCTACCCTACGGCACATATGATGATCCACTTAATGCTGCTTCCGTCAGGACCTGACATGGTTCATGGGTTCATATTGCATAGGACCGAAATCTTCAAACACTACGTGCTTTGGGCAGACTTCGCAAAAATACGGCCTCAACAAAGGAATTAAGCCTCGCATAAAGCGGATTTCGAGTACAGGGAACCGCTACCTCCCCACCTAGCACGGCAAGATATATATTACTATATTTTAATAGTTAATTGCAAGTATAAATCATTTATATCATTGTTTACTTTGTACGACGTCTTGAGAAGTCATTAAATTTAAATTCATTTGCAAGATGTTTTGAAATATTATATTGAAACGGCATTGTATTTTCTAAATACACAATACTTCGAACTGTTGCTGAATAAGCCACCGATACATCACCAAACAATTGATATGCTTGTTCATCAAACGGTTCAAAAGTAATAGACTTACTTGAATAACTAATATTAAGATTTAATACCTTTTCCAAATAATCATAAATAGAATCACTCGCAACATCATTACCTATATCTGAAACAATCGACTTTAGAAAATAATCTTCATCAACAATCTTCACATGTTGGTTAAGCCGACGAGTTCTAACAATATGAATGAGTGATTCACTAGAATTGATGTTTAAAGCATGTTGAACTTCTGGAACTTCATGCGCTTCAACAACCTCATTCACAACAACTTCAGTTAAATATGCGACACCCATTTCTTCTTGCATTTCTTTAAAACTAACAAGTTCAGAAAATGGAAACTCTGTAACCTCCTGATAAATGACAAGTGACCCTTTACCATGAATCTTTTGAATCATGCCGTCTAATGCCAACAAATCTAATGCCTTACGCACGGTCTCTCGAGATGACTGGTACAATTGCACCAAATCATGTTCAGACGGAATTTGTTCACCATATTGAATCTGCCCGTTTAATATATCTTCTTTCAACGCCTCATAAATCTTCATAAACTTTTTTTGTTTCGCCATATAAACGCATCCACTCAATTTATTTTACGCGTTTGTTTCGATTACAATTGCACCAAACCCGCTTATCGTATTATTTTCCACTGTGCCTGTTTGAATCACAACACGACCTTCTCTAGCCAATCCTTCTGGCAAATCAACAGCCGATGCTGAGAAATTCGCAATTACTAGCCATTGTTGATTCTTATAATGACGTTCATAAACAAATAAATGATCATGATCCATAAAACGTGGCACAATGTCTCCATACGTAATAATATCATGCGTATGTCTTAATTGTATTAATTTTTGATACGTGTAGAAAATAGAATCTTTATTCTGAAGTGCTTGTCTAACGTTGACCTGATGATAATTTTCCGAAATATCAATCCAAGGCTTACCAGCTGTAAATCCAGCATTAACATCATCACTCCATTGCATAGGCGTTCTCGAATTGTCTCGTGACTTCTGTCCTAAAATCGCTAATACATCCGCTTCAGCATGCCCTTCACTTAACAACTGATGGTAGGCATTAATCGATTCAACATCGCGATATTGTGCTATTGATGTAAAATGTGGGTCCGTCATACCAATTTCTTCCCCTTGGTAAATATATAGCGTCCCTTGCAACATATGCAGTGCGATAGCTAACATTTTAGCACTTTGTATCCTCATCTCTTCCGACGTATCATCACCAAATCTAGACACTACCCGTGGCTGATCATGATTACACCAGAAAATCGCGTTCCATCCGCCACCGTCATAAATACCTCGTTGCCATTGCATCAGAATTTCCTTTAACTTATGAAAATCAAGCTTCGCATTTGTCCACTTTTCACCATCAACATAATCAACCTTTAGATGATGAAAATTAAAAACACTATTCAATTCTTGGCGTTCTGGCTGTGTATACTTAATACAATTTTCAATCGTCGTCGAAGACATTTCTCCTACAGTCATCATGTCAGTGTTACCAAACGTTTGACGATTTAATTCATGCAGAAACTCATGCACTCTAGGACCATCCGTATAAAATTCTTTACCTATTTTGTCAGAGTCCTTAAATTCACCTTTAGAAATTAAGTTAATGACATCAAATCGAAAACCATCAACGCCGAAGTCTATCCAATGATTGACTATGCGATATAACGATTGACGTACTTCCGGATTATCCCAATTTAAATCAGCTTGACTGACATCAAATAAATGTAAATAATATTCATCTGTCTCAGAATCATACTTCCATGCATTACCACCGAATTTAGAATGCCAATTTGTTGGCGGCCCGTCTTCAGATGATCTGAAAAAGTAATAATCTCTATAAGGGTTATCTTTAGATTTACGGGCTTCTTTAAACCATTCATGCTCCGTCGACGTATGATTAATGACAATATCTAACATCACTTTCAAGTCTTTTTGATGAGCAACTTTGATTAACTTTTCAAAATCATCCATCGTTCCAAAGTCTTCGTTGATTTCTAAATAATTGCTGATATCATAGCCATTATCATTCATCGGTGATTCATACACTGGTGTTAACCAAATATAATCAACACCCAATAACTTGATATAATCCAATTTTTCTATAATTCCGTTGATATCTCCTATACCATTCCCCGTCGTATCATTAAACGACTTAGGATAAATTTGATATACAACGGATTTTCTCCAATCTATTTCTTTCGACACACAATTACCACCTTATAACGTAATAAAGGACGTCCAAATAACGAACGCCCCTTTTTTATTTTATTAATCTTCAACAATTTCTTTCGCTTTTTGTTTACTAAAATGAGACATCACAATTGTTAGTATACATGGTACAACAATAGCAATAGCTGTCACAATAAGATATACTGGCCAAAATTCTTTTTGAATTGAAATGAATGCTGGCACGCCACCAACACCAACTTTTCCAAGTACGTTATTCATACCAACGATTGCCCCCAATACACAAGACGTTGATATCGCAGCGATAAATGGATATTTCAGAGGTAAGTTCACACCAAACATAGCTGGTTCAGTAACACCTAACATACCAGAAATACAAGATGTTAATGCCAAGCCTTCTTCTTTAACCATTTTACGACGTTTATAGACAAACCATGCTCCAAATGCTGCAGAGCCCTGACAAATATTGGAAATCGCAACAATTGGCCATAAATACGTACCGCCTAAGCTGCTACCCATCAATTGGAAATCTACTGCTAAAAACATATGGTGTAGTCCTGTAATTACAAGTGGTGCATATAACAATCCATATATTGCTCCGCCAAGCCATCCTGCATGTTGGAATATAAATGTAACACCAGATGTAATACCTGTACCAATCAATAACGCAACTGGTCCAATGATAATAAATGCTAAAAATCCAGTAACTAAAAGCGCTACGGGTCCAACGACCAACATTTTTATCGAATCGTGAACGACTTTATTTAATCCTTTTTCAATTTTAGCTAGAACATAAGCTGCAATTAAAACTGGCAACACTTGACCTTGGTAATTCAACTGCTTAATCTCTAAGCCAAATAAGTTCCACGTCGGAATATTCCCTTTTGCCAAATCATACTGAGATACTAATTGCGGATGCATTAAAATCAAACCTAAGACTATGCCTAGAATCGGACTACCACCAAATACACGCATACTACTCCAACCAATTAATGCTGGTAAGAAAATAAATGCCGTACTCGCAATCACATTAATGATGTTTGAAATATCAGCAATTTGTGGATACATCTCAATAAGTGCTTTTGGACCAAATAAACCTTTCATTGTAAGTAAATTATTGATTCCCATTAACAAACCAGCTGTCACAATCGCAGGTAATATTGGTATAAAAATATCCCCCAACAATTTGATCAAACGTTGTACTGGATTCCCTTTTTGTGCAGCTGCTTTTTTCGCTTCATCTTTCGAAGCTTCTTGAGCACCTGTTTCATCAATAAACTGCTTATACACTTCATCGACTGTTCCTGGACCAATGACAATTTGATATTGATGGTCTGCTTTAAACTGCCCCTTGACCAACGCGTTATTACTTAATGCGTCTTTATCAACTTTACTTTCATCCTTCAGCACTAAACGTAATCGTGTTACACAATGCGTTGCAGCTTCAAGATTTTCTTTTCCCCCAATAGCGGTTACGATGGCTTTTACATCTTCTCTTTTTACAGCCATATATTTCACTCCCTTAATGTCTTAAAATGAGTATAACTTGTCTAGACAAGTTATGTAAAGGCTTTCAAAGAAATATTTTTATTTTGTCACAATTATCTGGGATAGCCATTTCAGAAAATCAATGAGCCATAACGACATATGTAGCAATAACTCCTCGCTACAATTGCGTTATTAACAATACCTCACCACGCTCTCACCATTATAAAGTGTAGATGCATGGCCAACTCCTAAATTGAAAAATGCATATCTATAAATAGCAAACTTGTCCACACAAGCCATCCATCATATTTCACAAAACAAAAAAGACATTTAGCTATGTATATTGCACAAGCCAAATGCCCTTCCAATCTCAATGCCTTATCATTTCTATTATCAAAAATTACGAGTCATTCAAAGACAAATAAAAAAGGTAAATACTCAAAATTTGAGCACTTACCTTCATTATATATAGTATTTAATATAAATATTGATGGCGGAGGAAGAGGGATTCGAACCCCCGCGAGCCGTTAAGCCCCTGTCGGTTTTCAAGACCGATCCCTTCAGCCGGACTTGGGTATTCCTCCTAAACACAATATTTATCATATATGAACGTTCTGTAAAAGTCAATATTGTTTTTAAGCATTACATGATTACCACAAATCATTGTCTTCCACTACAGTTGACCTATAAACGAATGTAAAAAATCACTACTTATAATTAATCTATTTGTTGTCTTACAAACCTTTGTTTTTAGGTTACAATGATAGCATGTGACGTTGATAGATACTAGATTATTTCAAACTCGATTCAGCATGCCACAACGTCAACGTAACCACCATTTCCATACAAAGATTATACACAAACTTTACTCGCTAAATACTGATCTACTGCTTTCGCTACGCCTCTACCTTCTTTAATCGCCCATACAACTAAACTTTGACCACGTCTAGCATCTCCAGCAGCAAATACTTTTTCATTATTAGTTTGATAGTTTGTATCATCCGCCACGATTCGATTTCTATCCGTTTTAATGTTAAAAGCATTCGGTACAGTTGGTTCTGTACCTTCGAAGCCGATTGATAATAATACAAGGTCAGCAGGCCAAAATCTTTCAGGTCCTTCTTTCATGACCATACCATTTTCGCCTTGCTCTAAAATTTGAGTATACAAACCACGTATGTGTCCTTTATCGTCAACATCGTAACGCATTGTTTGAACACCATATGCACGTGGTTCCTTACCAAACTTAGCTTCGTACTCTTGGTGCGCATAGTCCATTTTAAACACCGGCATTGCTAAAGGCCATGATGCATTTTCTGTAAATGTAATTGCTTCTGGCAATTTCGTATATTTATTAAATTGAACAATCGATTTACAATTTTCTCTTAATGCTGTCGCTACACAGTCTGCCCCTGTATCACCAGCACCAATGATAATGACATTCTTATCTTTTGCAGTTATTGTAATATCATCAATTTCTCCATTTAACAGCTGCGTTTGTTCAGTTAAATAATCCATAGCGAAATGTATACCATCACCCATGCGTCCTTCTAAAGGTAAATCTCTACCTTTTTGTGCACCAGTACATAATATAATGGCATCATACTCAGATTCTAACGTTGCTTTATCAATATCAACGCCTACTTCAACACCATTAATGAAAGTAATGCCCGCTTCTTCCATTAACTTAATACGACGTCGAACCACATCTTTATCAAGTTTCATATTCGGAATACCATACATTAATAAACCGCCTGATTCTCTAGCACGTTCATAAATAGTTACTTGATATCCTAGTAGATTAAGTTCTTCAGCAGCAGTTAATCCTGCTGGACCGCTTCCAACGATTGCCACTTTTTCATCTCTACGGCGACTCGGAACTTTCGGCGCTACCCAACCATTTTCAAAAGCTTCATCAATAATTGTGCGTTCAATACCTTTAATCGCAATCGATTCTCTATTAATCTTCATCACACAAGCACTTTCGCATGGTGCAGGACATACACGCCCTGTAAAGTCAGGAAAGTTATTTGTTTCGCTTAAGCGTTCATAAGCAGTTTTAAAATCTTGATGATACACTAAGTCGTTCCATTCAGGAATGTAGTTTCCAATTGGACAACCTATTGTTTCCCTACCATACTGTTGTCCGGTTTGACAAAACGGCGTTCCACAATCCATACATCGCGCACCTTGGATAGAGGCATCTTCTTTAGTAAATCGTTGTTGATATGCTTTATGATGCTTCAAACGGTCTACCAGTGATAATTCACCTAAGTACTGTTTGTCATACTTCATAAATCCTTTAAATTCACCCATCGTATCTCCCCCTTTCCTTAATACACAACGGCTGGTTTATGTTTAGCGTCGATTGTTTTACTGTCATCGTAAAATGCAGCTAACATCGCTTCATCTTCATTGTCATGTAATGATTTGTGCAAATGAATTTTTTGCATCATTAATTGATAATCTTTAGGAATAACTTTAACGACGACATCTTCAATGCGATCAAAATGTTTTAACACATGAATCGCTCTCGTACTATTCGTGTGTGACACATGTTCTTCCAGCATTTGCTTAATGAATGCTTTTTCTTCTTGGTGTTTAATCTTTGTAAACGAAAGCGTATCTAGTTGATTATTTTCAACAAAAGCTTCTACATCAGACGGGATAACGTAAGCAATACCACCACTCATACCTTGACCGAAGTTCTTACCTACATCACCTAAATTAATGACATGTCCACCAGTCATGTACTCTAATCCATGGTCGCCGATACCTTCAACGACAACATCTACACCACTATTTCTAATACAGAATCTTTCTCCTGCACTACCGTTAATAAATGCCTTACCACCTGTCGCACCATAGAATGAGACGTTACCAGCAATAATTTCATTTTGTCGTTCTTCAAAAGGTGCTTTGACAATGACCGTACCACCAGATAATCCTTTACCAACATAGTCATTCGCATCTCCAGTATGATGAATCATTAAGCCTTTCGGTGCGTATGCTGCAAGACTTTGACCAGCATGACCATTCGTATAAACATTAATTGTATTTTCAGGAAGTCCTGCTTCTCCATATTGTTTCGAAATCTCACTACCTGTAATAACTCCTACATCACGTTGTTCATTATTTACTGTAAAGCTACCTGTATAGCGACGCCCTTCAGTAATATATGGCTTCGTTACTTCATATAAATTTGTTAAATCAAATCCATGCTCAAGATTATGATTTTGTTGAATTTCTTTTGTGTTTGGCCCATCGAAAGGACATAACAGTTTTTCAACATCAATACTAGCCGCTTTGCTATTCGCTTTTAATGTTGATGATCGTTGTAATAAATCAGTTCTTCCAACTAAGTCTTCTACACGTTTCAAACCTAAAGATGCTAAAATTTCTCTTAATTCTTGTGCAATAAAATGCATAAAATTAACAACATGATGTGCTTTACCTCTATATAAAGCACGTAAATCTTTGTTTTGAGTTGCAACTCCTACTGGACATGTATCTTTATGGCATACACGCATCATTATACAGCCCAACACCACTAATGGTGCAGTTGCAAATCCAAATTCTTCCGCTCCAAGCGCACATGCGTACGCTACATCTTTACCAGTTAATAACTTACCGTCTGTTTCTAACTTAACACGACTTCTTAAGTCATTTAGTTTTAATGTTTGATGTGTTTCTGCTAAACCAATCTCCCAAGGAACACCGGCATGCTGAATACTCGTTTTAGGTGAAGCCCCTGTACCACCATCGTAACCACTGATGACAATTTTATCTGCAAATGCTTTTGCCACCCCAGATGCAATGGTACCAACACCTGTTTTCGAAACTAATTTTACCGCGATATCTGCATCTTTATTCGCATTTTTCAAATCATGTATCAGTTGCGCTAAATCTTCTATTGAATAAATATCATGATGTGGCGGTGGTGAAATCAGACCGATACCTGGCGTTGACCCTCTTGTCTTCGCAATCCACGGATATACCTTAGTACCAGGTAATTGACCACCTTCACCAGGCTTTGCACCTTGCGCAACTTTAATTTGAATTTCTTTGGCATGTTGTAAATAATCACTAGTTACACCAAACCGCCCAGAAGCAACTTGTTTAATCGCACTTACTTTGTTGCTTCCATCAACTTGTACTTCATAACGTTTTGCATCTTCGCCACCTTCACCACTATTACTCTTTCCACCTAATTGGTTCATGGCTTGTGCTAACGTTTCATGTGCTTCCGCTGAAATCGATCCATAACTCATCGCCCCTGTATTAAAGCGTTTGACAATGTCACTTACCGGTTCAACTTGGTCGATGTCAATCGGTGTACATGCTTTAAATTCAAGTAAATGTCTAATGTGATCTGTTCTATTTTTGTTCACCGCTTCAGAGTATGCTTTAAATTGCGCATAGTCATTTTCTTTACATGCGTGCTGCAATAAGAAAATAGATTCCGGATTAAAAGCATGATGTTGACCTTGTTGTCTCCATTGGAATGTACTACCTGATGCAAGATAATTATCATCACTTTGTTGACGTGCTTTATTTTCAGCATCAATTTGATCAATCGAAATACCAGATAACTTAGACTGTGTCCCAGTAAAATAACGATCAATCACATCATGAGACAAGCCAATCGCTTCAAATATTTGTGCCCCTTGATAACTTTGCACTGTCGAAATTCCCATCTTAGCCATTACTTTAATGACACCTTCCGACAATACATCCGTATATGTCTTAACATTATCGACAACGGTGCCTTGTAACCCTTCTGTCAATGTCAGTTGTTCAACTGTACGTTGCGCTAGGTATGGCACAATTGCATTCGCGCCATATGCGAGTAAACAAGCAACATGATGCACTTCTCGTGTCTCACCAGATTTAGCGACTAAACTTGTAGACATACGTAAATCTGCTTTAATAAGTAATTGATGCACATGACTTATTGCGAGTAACATCGGCATTGCAAAGCCATTGCTATCAACTAATCCACTGTCATCTAACACTAGAATTTGAGCGCCTTGCTTTACAGCATTCACTGCTTCTCGGCCTAATGCTTCTAACGCATCTTCCAAGTCCCCTTCATATACCGTTGATAAATAAGTTAATTTAAAATGTTCCTGATCAATCGCTGCTAAGTGTGATTCATTCAATACCGGCCTTTTCAATTGAATACGATCTAAAACCGTTTCATCAGGTGCTAGTAAGTTACCTTCGCCACCTAAATAAGAAAGTTCACTCGTTACGATTTTTTCACGATACGCATCAATTGGTGGATTCGTAACTTGTGCAAACAGCTGTTTAAAGTAATTAAATAGTGATTCTGGTCGCTCGTTCAACACTGCAATTGGCGCATCATATCCCATTGCACCGATAGGATCCTTCTTACCTTCTACAAGTTCCTGAATATACTTATGAATCTCTTCTTTCGTGTATGCAAACTGACGTTGTAATTTAAATAACGTCTCATCTTTCCATTGCGAATCTTGATATTGTATATTTTCAAAATCAAAGTCAACTTTATGGTTATCAATCCACGCTTTATATGGTAATTCTCCAGCAATCGCACCTTTTAAATCATTATTTTCAATGACTTTATTCTGTTTAAAATCAACAAGCAATAACTTTCCAGGATTCAATTGACCTTTAAAAGCAACATTACTTTCAGGTACGTCCACAACACCCACTTCAGATGAAAAGACAATAAAGTTATCTTTAGTAATCGTATAACGACCTGGACGTAATCCATTTCTATCTGTAAGCGCGCCAAGTTTGTCACCGTTACAGAACGAAATCATTGTAGGACCATCCCACGGTTCCATTAAATAACTATAAAATTCATAAAACGCACGTACATTTGCATCATTCGCTTCATTATATAACCAAGGTTCAGGTATGAGTAACATCGCTGCCTTTTCTGGCTCCATGGCTAACGATAAGAACTCTAGCGCATTATCTACAATAGCAGAGTCACTACCATCCTCATCGACAATTTGAAACACTTTATGTTGATCCTCGCCAAATAATGTTTCGATTAATTTATGTTGGCGTGCTCGCATCCAGTTTACATTACCTTTAATCGTGTTAATCTCACCATTATGCATTAACATACGGTTAGGATGTGCCCTTTTCCAACTCGGGAATGTATTCGTACTAAATCTCGAATGCACTAACCCTAGCTTTGATTGATATAAATCATCCGATAAATCTGTATAGAGTTTTTTAATTTGGTCTGATCGTAACCAACCTTTATATACAATTGTTTTGCGTGATAAGCTCGTAAAATACAATTCTAAATCGCACTGAGTCGAATAAAACTCTAATTGTTTTCTCGCTAAAAACAAATGCTTTTCAACATCTTCAATGTCCCTAATATCAATAAACACTTGTTGAATGACTGGCATCGTATCTGCTACATGTTTAGCAATGGCATCTTTATTAACTGGTACATTACGATAACCAAGAATTGATAACCCTTCGCCTTCAAAATATTTTTTAAAAACTGCTTCATGTTCAGAACCTAAAACGCGTTCTTTGGAAAAAAATAACCCCACGGCATATTCACCTTCACCTGGGATATCAAAGTCCGTTACATGTTGTTTGAAAAATGCAAAAGGTATTTCAGTCATAATACCTGCGCCATCACCAGTGATGCCATCTGCGCCGACCCCGCCCCTATGATCTAAGCGTCGCAACATTTCAAGCGATTTATCAATGATGTCGTGAGACCTTTTATTATCCATATTCGCATAAAAACCAATACCACACGCATCATGTTCCTCACGATAGTCATATAAGCCTTTAATTAATTTCTCATTGTGCATGATGCACACCCCTTTTTTAGAATATTCTGATATTAGTTATTAATGATAATTACTATAATCTAAAAAATTTATCTGTTCAATATATAAAATAGAAGATATTCATCTAAAAAATAGAACATTTATCAATAATATTGCTATAATAGTTACAAAACACTCATTTTTGGAGGTGCCTATATCGCTATGGAAATTAAACAATTAAGATATTTTATCGAGGTCGCTAAAAGAGAACATATCTCCGAAACAGCACTTGAACTAAACATTGCTCAATCAGCGATAAGCCGTCAAATTACATTATTAGAACAAGAACTTAATGTGTCTTTATTTAAAAAGCAAGGACGCAATATTACGCTCACATCTGAAGGAAAATTATTATTTAATGAAGCTCTGCGTATTATTGAACATTTAGATAGCACGATTGAACAATTTCAAAGCCATGGATTAACTAAAAATAAAAGTATCTACATTGGCTATGATGAGAGTGACGTATCCCACATGTTACTACCACTTATCCAAACGTTTCATTTACAAAATGATACACATGTCATCCCTAATTTATTAGAACATGACACAATTATAAATAGCGTATTAAATGGGAATATAGACATTGGTTTCACGGAACTTACACCAGAAATACGTAAACACAAACAATTACATATGCTACCTTTATTCGAAGAGCACTATCATTTATATGCGCCTTCAGACGATCCAATTACGATGGCGACACACCCACCATTAATTCAGTTTGAGCATAGTCATATTTATTGCTTGGCACCATTTGCCGAAACTGTAAAAAAACAATTGCGCAAGATTACTAAATCAGATGTATACACAATCAGTAGCCAACCACTTGCGCAGTATCTCCTTCGTCAAAAAGAAGGTTACATCATTTCATCACAAAATATACATTTACCAGAATCTAAATCATGGATAGATATAAAATTAGATCATACTGAATTAAAAAGAACGATATGTGCTATTACAAAGGAGCCTTATACAAAGAGTGATATTGGCATATTATTAACACTTATTCAGCAATTAATGACTAAAACGTCTACATTCCATTAAGTAATTCGATGCTATCAATGATGATTTTCGTTTTACACTTAGCAGTAATATCTTTGAAAATAAAAAATTAAGGGCGTATAATCACCATATTAATTCATTCATAGAATTGGGGTTTTGTTTTTGAAATATAGAAATTTATTTACAAAGCCATTTAATATAATTTTAGGTTTGTTCTGCATCGCATTCATTGGTGCTATTTTATTTACATTCAATAATGAGAACTTTTACAACAAACCAATTGGTCAAATTATAGATGTCAAACATGTTTCTTCGACACCTACAAAAGATGCACAAAATAATCGTGATATTAAATATAAAAATCAATTAAAAGTCAAAATATTAAATGGTCAATTTGCTGGAGAAACAACGACGATTAATCATCAGTACGTCAAATCACAAGCAGATTCTGAGGCATTTCGCACACACGAAAAAGTATTATTACATATTTCTAACAAGCCGAGTGATGCTTATATTATAGAAAAGAAGCGTGATACCTTAACGGTTATCATCACTGGTTTGTTCTTATTAACTGTATTATTGGTTGGTCGCAAAGTCGGACTGCAATCGATTTTATCGTTAATCTTGAATTCTATTGCCATATTAATCGCAATTTACATTCATATTCAACATAGCAATATTAATTTATTCTTACTCATGACCATTGCCATGATCTGTTCAACAGTACTCACTTTATTGCTCGTTACAGGCTGGCATATGCGTACACTCATTACCATAGCCAGTACAATTATCGGAACTTTTTTGAGTATAGGTTTAACAGAATTAATCATATATATGACAGATGGTAAAGGCATTAAATATGAAACGATGAACTTTTTATCATTACCACCGAAAGATATCTTCCTAGCCTCAGTGTTAATAGGTTCACTTGGCGCTATTATGGATGTTGCAATTACAATTGCTAGTGGTATGCATGAAATTTTACAGCGTACGCCACACATTTCAATGAGGAGATGGGCGCTTGCTGGGCGATACATCGGCCAAGATATTATGGGAACAATGACTAACATCTTATTATTCTCATATTTATCTGGTGCACTACCTATGTTTTTAATCTTTTTAAAAAATGCAAATACTGTGACTTATACTATTTCGATGAATTGGTCGTTAGAAATTGCGCGCGCACTAACAGGCGGTATAGGTATCGTACTTACAATTCCTATCACAATATTGTTTATGGAAATATTTGAAACATTAAGGAGGGCGAAACAATGAATGCTGTATTTATATTGGCGTTATTGCTCCTCTTTCTGATGATAATTTTCGGAGGTAAAAAGGGATTCATCTCTTATTTAACCCTATTTTTAAATTTCGCTATTTTAATTATTAGTATTGTGTTGATTATTTTTGGCGTACCGATTTATGTCGTCACATTCTTTTTCTGCATTATTATTGGCGCTTGTAATTTATTCGTACTCAATAGTTACAATGTTAAAACACAAGCTGCATTTATCAGCACTATCGTTACAACAATATTGTTGATTACACTCATTTATTTATCGGTCTACTTCGGTCATCTACAAGGCTTTTCAACCGAACAACAAGATGAAACATATGTGTATTCAATGAATATTGGCATTGATATGGTTCAATTTATGGTGTTCACTATTATTCTTGCTGTTATTGCAGCTGTGATAGATTTAACGATTACCATTAGTTCACCCATTTATGAATTGCATCAAGTGAATCCAACACTTACGCAATACGAATTATTCCAATCTGGCATGCGTGTTGGTAGAGAAATTTTAGCGACATCTGCGAACACGATTTACCTTGCCTTTTTTGGTGGCCAACTTGCTTTATTTATTTGGTTTTTCAAACTTAAATATTCATTTGGTCATATTATAAACTCGAAAATATTTGCTCAAGAATTTATTTCTATTATTTTAGGCGGTATTGCCGTTGCAATCAGTATTCCGATTACGGCTTGGATTACGGCATTTTTAATAAAAAGACCATCTCGACAGCGCAAAAATGATGAGTCTATCAATTAATCGCAACTAGCAATATAATTTAAGTTAAGCGACCTGTGGATATATGTCAATTGTTCACTAGGTCGCTTTTTACTATAGTAAATTGTCCGGTGATCTATAACAAAAAGCACCTTTATTCATCATTAATTGTTGTGATCGACGATGAGTAAAGATGCTTTTAAATTTAATTTATTTTATAGTTAACGCCATAATATGAACAGGTCTTCCGACGAACATACTATCTCCCATATATTGATATCCTTGTTGGCGATAAAGTGCCATGGCATGTGGATTGTCAGTATTAACCGTTAACACAATCTCATTAATACCCTGAAATGTTGAAGTGATAAATGACGCCAATTTTTCCATTACCACTTTACCTATTCCTCTATTACGATAACGTTGATCAACACTAAATGACCTGAAAAATACTGCATCTTGGTTATCGCTAAATGGTGCGACCCCTTTTCCACGATGTAATGTAAAAAAGGCCACACATTGCCTGCCATCCATTACAACGATGGGATACCTTTCATTATCAGACATTGCAGCTGTAATATTTTCCTCTGGCGTTTTAACAAACTTCAAATCACTTTCACTTAATTGAAAAGCTTCTAACATCGAATAATCTTGTGGGACATAATGTCGTAACATGATGGTGTCATTATTTGTCATGTTTACCACCATACGTTTCAATCCAAACTTTGACAGCAGGCGCAATCAACGCATCATTATCTTTATCCATCCAGCGTATATCCGTAATTTCATTATTGATAGTTACGTTTTCCCAATCGATTTTGGTTAATGCGCGAAATCCATTTAACTCAGTTAACATATCCTGTTGTGGATATGCAGGACCTACAATTGTCCCGATATATTCAATTTCATCCATTGTTAATGTTAAATTTAATTCTTCTTTTACTTCTCTTAACAGCGCTTGTACTTGTGATTCCCCTTCTTCTATTTTACCACCTGGGAAATAATACTTTTCGCGATTCCTTACTTGAACAAGCAATATTTTATCAGCTGTTTCTTCAACTAAACAGACACATTTAATCATCTTTGACACCCCAACTTTGTGAAATCAATTTTTCAAATTATACTGTACAATTATGTTATCATATATGAGTAGTTATAGCGCAAAACGTTAGCAATTCAGCGCACCCAACTTTTCATATAAACAGAAGATACTAGGGGGAATTAATATTATGGCAAAACGTTCCAAATCACAACGTTTATCAAGTTTACTAAATGTCGCAGGTTTCATAGTCGACGGCTACAATGGCTATAAATATCATGCTAAAAATAAAAAATTAGTATATCTTTCATTAGGTTTAAGCACTGTAGGAACCGTGTTAGACTTTTACATTTCAATTAAGTCACCACGTAAGTTCAAAAAAGCAGTGGCAGTTGTTACTTTAATAACAAACGGTGCTAGATTATTTACAAGCATTCGCAAAGTAAAGCATGAATACTAATTCAGAAAAGGATTGGTCGAACATAGAACATGAAGTTCATTCGACCAATCCTTTTTCATATACAAAAATTCCTATTACAACAATCACGACTTTGATAGCCCCGCCATAAAGTTTAGGATTCAATCCAACTTTTCAGCTTGTGAAATGTAATAGGAATTCATTATATATTTATATACGTAAGACTTTAGTGAATATATCTATAATTATTTACTTGGTAAGCTGGTACCGTTCTGTAAGTTAAAATACCTGGTGCAGCTGAATAGTTCATTTCTGAAACTAAAATACTACCATCGTTATTTACACGTTCTACAAACATAACATGACCATAGTAACCTACATCTGTTTGAGCGATAGAACCTACAGTAGGTCTATTGTCGATAGTGTAACCATCTGCTGCCGCTGCGTTATCCCAGTTATTAGCATTCCACCAATAAGTACTAATACCTTTACCAATTTCAGCACGACGATTAAATACATGATATGTACATTGACCCCATGTATATAAGTTTTGATGACTGAATACTGGTGTATTGTAACCTCTATTCGTAGTTGTTGCAGATGCTGAGTTTGAAGATGTTGCATTACCAGTTACTTTTAATTTTTGACCCGGATATATAAAGAAATTATTTAAGCCATTTAAGCTCATAATTTTTTGGTAAGTTGTACCATATTTTGAAGCGATTAATGACAATGAGTCACCTGCTTGTACTGTGTAGTATGATCCACCGCTTGAATTCGTTGATGGACGGCTACTATTGCTCGCAGAATTACTTGAGCTTGCAGTACCTGATACTTTTAATTTTTGACCTGGATAAATAAAGAAATTATTTAAACCATTAAGTCGCATAATGTTTTGGTAAGTTGTACCATATTTAGATGCGATTAATGACAATGAGTCACCTGCTTGTACTGTATAGTATGATCCGCCACCTGAATTTGTTGATGGACGGCTACTATTGCTCGTAGAATTACTTGAGCCAGATACTTTTAGTACTTGGTTTGGGAAAATTAGATTAGATGTTAAATTGTTTAATGACTTTAATTTAGCAATCGAAATCCCATACTTATTTGAAATTGCCCACACTGATTCACCCGGTTTTACTGTGTGAGTTGTAGCCGCATTTGCTTGAGTTGCCGCAACAGCGCTAATCGCGCTTGTCCCAATAATAGCTGCAATTACTTTTTTTTGCACTTTAAAATCCTCCTCTTGCTTAACTTTCCTAACATTCTTTTTATCCGAATTTATGAATACTACATCATTATACGATTTAATTATGTATAATAGGTTGATGTTTGATGACATTATGATTACAAAAAAATCATATACTGTATCATCAAATTTTATAATTACCCCTTAAAATTATTACAACTTATTAGATTTTACAATATCTAAATTATTACAATTTCATAATATTTCACTATAAAATGATTACAATCCCTTTCTCTATTGGAAATAATTTTATTGTCAAACAATAACGCCCTACAAACATAAGCATGAACTTTGCTTGTAGGACGCAATATTATTTATTTTGCTAATGACGTTTCTATTGCCTTAATCTCATCTTTAGATAAATTAACAGGTTTCTCTCCATCTTTGACATCTTCCTGCAACGCTTTTTGAGCTTCTTTTGAATGATACAATTCTACGATTTTAGCATATGTTTTGTTATCCAAGTCTTTGTCATTAACTGCAACAATATTAATATATGGCTTTACAGCATCTGAATTTGATTTTTCTAAAAATATCGGATCATTTTTAGGATCTTTACCCGCTTTAGTTGCTACACCATTATTAATAACTGCAATATCGACATCAGATAAAGCACGCGCAGTTTGTTGTGCATCTACTGCAGTAATTTTTAAATGTTTTGGATTTGACGTTATATCTTTCACCGTGCCTGCCAAACCGAAATCTTTTTTCAGTTTTATTAAACCAGCTGCTTCTAATAGTTTAAGTGCACGTGCTTGGTTTGATACATCATTTGGAATGACAACTTTAGCACCATCTTTAACCTTTTTGACATCTTTAATTTTATCTGAGTAAATGCCCAACGGTGCTAAAACTGTTGTACTTAATGCTGAAATCTTTGTTCCTTTATGTGCCTTCTTATACTGATCTAAAAATGCAAAATGTTGGAATGCATTCATATCAATATCACCATCGTTTAATGCTTTATTCGGTAAATTGTAATCGGAAAAGTGCTTAATCTCCACATCAATATCATCTTTTTTAGCTAATTCTTTAACCTTCTCCCAAGCCTTAGTATCATTTGATGCGACACCAATTGTTACTTTTTTATCATTGTTACTACCACACGCTGCTAATAATACAAGTGCTACGATAACTAACCCAATCAATCTTTTCATTCTATCAATTCCTTTCAAAATCTTCACTATATACCATTAATGTCTACGTATGAATCTAGCTAGAACATTCCCTAGCGTTTGAATCACTTGGACAATAATGACTAATACAATAACGGTAATAATAATGACCGTCGTATCAAATCTTTGATAACCATACACTAAAGCTAAGTCTCCTATACCACCACCGCCAACAGCTCCTGCCATCGCCGTACTTCCAATAAGTCCAATAATCGCAGTGGTAATTGCTAATACTAATGAACCTAACGCTTCAGGGATTAAAAAATATCTAATGATTTGTAGTGGTGAAGCGCCCATCGCTTTCGCCGCTTCAATAATCCCCTCGTCTACTTCCAATAATGAGTTTTCAACAAGTCTTGCAATGTAAGGTGCCACATATACTGTTAAAGGCACGATGGCAGCAGTCGTACCAATTGAAGTACCTACTACTAATTTTGTGAATGGCACAATCGCAATTAACAAAATAATAAATGGTAGTGACCTTAAAATATTGATTAAAGGATTTAAAACTTGATGTATCACTATATTGGGCCATATGCCTTGTTTTCGAGTAATTACCAATAAGACACCTAATGGAATACCAATCACTGCTCCTAAAAATAAAGCAATAGATACCATATATAGCGTTTCGTACAATGCTTGTAATAACTGTGCACTGTCTAAATCAGAACCAAACATATGTTAATGCACCTCCTCAAATTGAATATTTTTCTCTTTGAAATATTGATTTATTGCCGTGTCATCAAATTGTTGATCCATATTAAATCGAAGCCACATATAACATACGGTGTTACCTTGTATTTCTGACATAGATGAAAATAAAATTTTAACCTCTCTGCCACAAATTTGAATCAAGTCATTTATAATCGGTTGTGTCACCTGAGTTTCCTCGACGAAGATTTTATAATCTTTAAAATCGCCAACTTGTTCGTCATTCAATCGACGAATCAATGATGTACTTGGCTCAGTCTGTATAACTGTAGACACAAAATTTTGAGCAATCGTCGTTTTAGGATGACTAAACACCTCTTTAACAGTTCCTGTTTCAACCACTTGCCCCTTTTCCATTACAGCAACACGATTACAAATGTCTTTAATAACGCGCATTTCATGTGTAATCATCATAATTGTAATGCCAAAGGTTTGATTGACATTCTTTAATAACGTCAATATCGAAGCAGTCGTTGCTGGATCCAATGCGCTTGTTGCTTCATCGCATAGGAGTATTTTCGGATTAGTAACAAGCGCTCTTGCAATAGCCACCCTTTGCTTCTGCCCACCAGATAATTCATCAGGAAATTGGTCTTTTTTATCACTCAATCCTACAAATTCAAGCATTTCCGTTACTCGTTGCTTAATTTCTGTTTTGCTTTTCTTACTTAAAATGAGTGGCATTGCTACATTTTTAAATACGGTAGCTGAATTTAATAAATTGAAATGCTGAAATATCATACCGATATCTTTTTTTATTTCTCGCATGCCTTTTTCACTATAATTCGTAATATCATGTCCATCTACAAGCACTTGACCACTTGAGGCAGCTTCAAGATGATTCACGAGTCTTACCAACGTACTTTTTCCAGCACCACTGTATCCAATCACACCAAAAATATCATTGCGATTGACCTTAAATGATACATCTTTTAAAGCATGTATTTTTTGCTTCTTTTTATTAAAGGTCTTACTTACCTGTCGAAACTCAATCATCATCGCCCCTCCTACAAATTCTTATTAATCCACTAGGAATAAGAGCATTATATGTAAAATTGCATATATCGTCAATACAATTTGCCGAATTTTCTAAAAAATTAAAAAATAAGCAATTCATGTGACAATGATGAATTGTGAGGCTACTATGACATTTATCGAATTAAATGAATAAAAATGACCAGCAATCCTCCACAACGCAATTACGAAATATTAACATCGCACAAAAAAGCACTAGCATATTCAAGAACAACAAACGTTGAACTCAAAATATATGCCAGTGCTGCTATTATTTATAACGTATCTAGTGCTTGTTTTAAATCATCCACTAAATCTTCAGTATCTTCAATACCTACAGAAATTCTTACAAGTCCGTCTGTAATACCTTCTTTAGCTCGAATATCTGCTGGAATGGATGCATGTGTCATCAGTGCAGGTACTGAAATTAAACTTTCCACTGCACCTAAACTTTCAGCTAATGTGTAATACGATGTTGCTTTAATCAATTGTTTGGCACTTTCTGTATCTTTCACTTCAAATGCAATCACACCTGTATGGCCATCAGCTTGAGCCATATGGACATCATGATTTAAATGACTTTCAATACTTGGATGGAACACTTGTTGCACAGCTGGATGTGCTTGTAACATTTTAATAATTTCAATAACACTGCGATTAATTTGTTCCATACGTAAACCTAATGTTTTAATACCCCTCACAAGTAAATAGCTATCTTGAGGTCCTAAAATGCCACCTGTTGAATTTGAAATAAATGCTAAACGTTCTGCAAGCTTGTCATCCGATGTTGCAACTAAACCAGCAACGACATCACTATGTCCACCTAAATATTTCGTTGCAGAATGTAAAACAATATCGATACCTAAATCTAATGGATTCTGATAATAAGGTGTCATAAATGTGTTATCAACGACTGAAATCAAACCGTGTTCTTTCGCAATTTCAGCAGACTTTTTAATGTCAGTAACACGTAATAATGGATTAGAAGGTGTTTCAATAAACAACATCTTTGTTGTTGGGCGTATCGCTTGTACAATTGAATCTGTATGCGTTGTATCTACAAAATCCACTTCAATGCCAAATCGTGTAAATACTTTTGTCAATGCGCGATAAGTACCGCCGTATACATCTGAATTTAAAATAATATGATCACCTTTGTCCAACAGCATAACAACTGCACTGATTGCTGCAACACCTGAACTAAATGCAAAGCCATGTTTGCCATTTTCTAATGCCGCAATAACGCTTTCTACAGAACTTCTTGTCGGATTCGCAGTACGAGAATATTCATATCCTTGACGTAAATCACCAATATCATCTTGTAAATATGTACTTGTTTGATAAATTGGTGTAGTAACTGCACCTGTATAGTCGTCCGTTGTGTGTCCACCGTGAATTAATTTAGTTTTCTTATTCATAATCATTCTCCTCATAATTAAATATTTGCTTAGACATATATCGATCGCTACCATCTGGAAATACGACAACAATCGTACCTTCAGATAATTGCGCTTTTAAATTCAATGCACCTTGTAATGCTGCACCTGAAGAACTGCCTACTAACAACCCTTCATTTATAGCCAAACTTTTGACATTTCGAAAGGCATCTTGATCTTTAATCGTAAATATCCCATCTACAAGACGTCTCTCTAAAAATATCGGCCATTTCTCAGAACCGATACCTTCAGTGTCATGTGCATGAGCTGGCCCTCCATTTAACACGGACCCTTCTGGCTCAACGGCATAACATTGCACGTGATGTTGCTTTAAATAACGTGCGGTACCTGTAAATGTACCGCCAGAGCCAATACCAGCCACAAAATAATCAATTTGCTGTAATGCTGAAGTCAATTCGGGTCCCAATGTATGAAAATATGTATCCGGATTATGTTCGGATTCAAATTGATTCATATAAACGGCACCATATTTTTCAGCATAGGAACGTGCAGCTAATTGTGCCCCATGCATACCTTCAGACTGACTCGTCCTTGAAACATCTGCACCAAGCGCTATCATAATATTAATCTTTTCTTCTGAAAAACCATACGGCGCAAAGATCTTACATTTCAAATGATGTCTATTCGCTGCAATAGCTAACCCTATGCCTGTATTACCAGCAGTCGCTTCAACAATAGTTTGACCTGCACGCACACGCCCTTCTTGAATTGCCTTCTCTACTAAATATTTCCCGAGTCTGTCTTTAACACTGCCTCCAGGATTCCATTGTTCAAGCTTGGCATAAATTTTAACTTTATCATCACTATAATGTTCTAACAGTACTAATGGTGTATTGCCAATTAAATCATAAGTAATCATAGATGCACCCTCATCTGACATGCCGATCAAATGAATGAAACCTTTCTTCATATCTCAATTTTAATTCTTACTTTTCAGATAAGAATTATAAACGACATTTTGTTATTTTGCAATTATCTAAGTTTCGATTAATTCAGAACCAGTACTAACTTTTCAATTCCAAACAAAAAAACACCTGATCAACACAAATACTTGTGTGTCAGATGCTTCTATATATTAACTAAATAATTGCACGATAAAGACTAAGATAATAACGACAGGCATCGCATACTTAATTAAGTAATACCAACCACTGAATAATCTAAATCGATCTTTACCAAAATATTGTTGTAATAATTTTTTATCTAATAATTGTCCTACGACAAGCGTAGTACCTAATGCGCCTAATGGCATCAATACATTCGAAACGATGAAATCCATATTATCAAAAATCGTTCCCGCACCGAATCTTACATCTTTTAAGATACCAAAAGATAAGGTTGCTGGAATACTAATGATAAATACTAAAATACTACCGATCACTGCGACTTTTTTACGTTTTGTATTGTCATTCTTCGTGAAGTTAGAAACATTTAATTCTAATAAAGAAATAGATGACGTTAAAGCCGCAAATAAGAACAGCACTAAGAATCCCAAATAGAATAATGTGCCTAGATGCATTTGACTAAAGACCATTGGCAGTACTTTAAATAATAATCCAGGCCCTTCTTGTGGTTCATAGCCAAAACTATGTAACGCCGGAAATATAGCTAGACCTGCCAATACAGATACAAAGATATTCATAACAACGATAGAAATAGCTGATGACTTAATCGTCATGTCTTTAGAGGCATAACTCGCATAAGTAATCATACCTGTAGTTCCTAATGATAACGTAAAGAATGATTGGCCTAGCGCAAACAAGATACCGTCAGCAGTAATCTCTGATACTCTTGGTTGTAAAATAAATTTCACACCTTCTAAGGCACCATCTAATGTTAAAGACTTAATCACAATGATGATTAAAAAGACAAACAGCAATGGCATCATAACTTTCGATGCCTTTTCTAATCCTTTTTCAACACCTAACATGACAATAATCATCGTAGCGAATATGAATATACCTTGCCCTAGAACAGTTAACCAAGGATTTGATATTACCGCTTCAAAATTCATTTCTTGGAGATGATTGATGCGTTGAAATATAACTAATTGCCATAATACTTGTCCGATGTAAATGACAATCCAACCACCGATAACACTATAGAAGCCAAATAAAATAAACACTGCCAAATTACCGTTCCAGCCAATGATATTGAGCCATTTTTTACCAGTTAATTTACTATATATTTGTGTTGTATATGTCCGTCCCATTTTCCCAACAGTGAATTCCATAATGAGTAATGGCAACCCAACAAAAATGGTGAATATTAAGAACATAGCTAGAAAGGCACCGCCGCCATAAATCCCTGCCATATATGGGAATTTCCACATGGCACCAAGACCGATTGCAGAACCCGCACTAGCTAAAATAAATCCAGTTGATGACTTCCATTGTGATTGTTGTCTTTTCATCATTCGCATCTCCTTTAAAGCGTTAAAGCGTCTACGTGTTTAAGTAACACTCTAACATGTATGTAAATAACATGCAATACACCTGCATCAAATTTGTTTCATTAGTACGGTAGCACCTGGATTTATCATAATATAATCAACTCTTGTAATGTGTTGTCATTACGCTACATTAAATTTTCTGGTTCAACGCTGTATACGTACGCCAATATCTCGCCACATACAACACCATCTATATCCCCAACATCTCGCCACATAACAACTTCAGGTACAATGCCCATAAAATTTCCACGACATCACACTACAAATTAACTTTAGCTAAGTTCCCTATACTATCACGCCACAAAAAACACTCAAATGACAAATATAATAACATCGTCACTCAAGTGTTAATTTTTAAAATCTTCAATTATGTTAAAGCATTGAAAAAGCGAATAACATTTTCTTCTAAAATATCTCTGCCTTCTCCATGCGTCATTAAATGATGCGAATCCTTCAGACCATTTAATTCTTTGTCTACTGATCCTAAATGTTCATAAATAAAATGTGCACTTGTTTCATAGGATGGCGCATCTTTACCACCAAATAATATATTAGCTGGCATTTTAATAACATTTAAATTTGTCATGATATCATCAATAAAATGTTGAAACTTCGTAATTTCACCTTCATAATCATCAATTGCTGCTAATTGCGCACTCGATGCTTGCTGATCTAAATTTAAAATATTCGACATGCGTTGACTATAATAAACTAAATGTTCTATTAAGCCATCGTCACTCTTTTCCTTTGGTGCTGACATGACAGCGATACGTTTCAAAGGATAGTGTTGCGCCAATTTTAATGTCATTAATCCACCTAAAGACACACCCGTTGCACTGATAGATTCATAACCTTCATTGACTAAAAATTGGTAAGCTTTCTCAACTTCTTCCCACCAATCATCTACATTATATGTCATGAAATCTTTCAACAGTAAGCCATGACCTGGATAATTCGGTGCATAACAACTAAATCCTTGTGCATTTAACTCAGCTGCAAGATGCTTCACATCCCGATTTGTACCTGTAAATGAATGTAATAATAATATCGCATGTCCATTTGTGCCTTTTAAATACGATGGACTCGGTGTTTTAATTCTCATTTTTCTATATACCTCCACTATGTCTAAAGATGTTTGCTAAACGCGTTGTCGTCGATGATTAATAAAGTATGGGTATACCATTAAGAATAACGCTACCCAAATGATTGCTAGTGACGTGCCGCCAATGACATCTGAAAAGTAATGCGCATGAAAATAAAGGCGACAAAATAATATGCTAAGCCATAATATTCCCATAACTAGCGCACTCAACACTTTTGTTATTGTCTTAGCAGCAAGTGAAATAATTATGATCATTAAGGCGAAATATAATAATGTGCTGGCGTTGGAATGTCCACTTGGAAATGAAAAGCCTGTATCAACGGCTAAATGATTATATGGTCTTGGACGTAAAACAGTATCTTTAATTAATTTGTTCATGATGACGCCTGAAACCAAATATGTCACAAACCAAACCGCTAAATGCCTCTGTTTAATAAACAGTATGATTGTGATGATAATGGAAATCAACACGACACCTTTGACATCTCCAATTTCCGCACTAAACGTCATATAGTAATTAAATAAATTGTTAACATACTGACGTTGTGGCTCACCGAAATAATCTGTAAACCATGTTAATGATCCCATATCTATATTTTTAAGCCATTCTTGATTTGTCACTACACTGTAAAACATACCTATAAATACAATCAGCGCGATTAAAAATAAAGGCACTGTCATTTTCGGTGATGTTAATTTTTTATCTATCATCTTACAATCTCCTCGTATCATCATTTTCATTTTACAAATGTTATCCATAATATCAATGTGCCACAAATTTCACTTTACCGACAATATCAAAATTATAAAGTTCATATTGTTATGTATATTGCAAATAAAACATTGTATAATTGAAATAACAATATTTTGCTATTTTCAATTTAGTACGATTTATAGTTATTATACAGAGGGGGTAAGGCGTATCAATAGAGTTATTTTTGTCTATATAGCGTTAATCATTACATTAGTTAGATTCTTTACCCCTATTCATCCATCGTTTTCAAATTTGATTTACTGGATATTTGTATTATATTTTATTCCTATTATACTATGCGTTATCGGTTTCAAGGCCGAAAAACTTATTGCAACAATGGTCATTATACCTAATTTTTTAGGTATACTTTATCGATTATATGCATACGTCACACATATACTCTTTATGTAAAAGGATAGTGGGCATGTCTCGCAACAAATATGCTTGCGTTGACTTGTCACCATTCGCAAATTTTATGACATACGCCTTTCACGGGCTATATTCAGACCCACGCATTCATCCACGTAATAAACACATCATATAATAGAAAAACAGCACACCCAAATATATGGCGTTGCGCTATTTAACCAAGCATACTTCTATAGCTTTAATAAGCCAGCAGAAGCATACCTAACCTTCTTAAATATGCTTTTCCAAATTATCCTCAAGTTTGAATACGATAATACGTTCACCTGTAACTGTACTTAAATCACTGTGGAAGCTCATCACTTTGATACCTGTAATTTTAAGAATGATATCATTCAAATCTTGCTCACCGGATTCAACTAATTCAGAACGTGTTCGTTTAATATTTAATAATCCTTCATTCGTACTACACACACGATATTCTGCTGGCGTTAAGATACCTTGTAAACTAATAATCACCATATCTCTTAAAATGTCTGATTTAACTGACAAGGAACCTCTGCCAAGGAAATCTTTTTCCCATTGCGTAATGGCTTTACTGATTTCAGCTTCGATTTCACCTTTCGTTCTTTTCATATCACTAACTCCAATAATATTAAAATTGATTACTTCATCTTTGTATCGTTATCACGACATCAACTATTACATTAAGTTTATCATTTTTAGTATATTTTAAGAAGCTAGAACATTGTAGATATGATGATATATTAGTTACTTAGCATCGCAACATATCATCGTTAAATCCAACTTTTAAAACGCCCTTCCTCATTAACGCTCATTAAACGCAGCCAATGATTAGACACCTTCCTAGCGAAATGGTCATTATTCGCGAGTAGTCTTGCTACAACATAGTCGGGTGCCTGAACAACGACAAGCAAACGAATTGGCGAATGATACATCGTTCGATCAGCAGCCATAACAGATTGCCATGATAAGCCATACATCAGATCACTCGCATTACCTTGCATGACACCAACACCTGACGTGACGGTTTGTGTCGCTTTATTCCCACTTCCGTAAAAATGCGGCGCAACTGTCGACGCATAATATTGTAAATTAATCCATTGTGCCACAAGTGCCGGACCAGAAATGATGGTATTTAACAATGTGCCATCTTTATCTTTACGCCAATCATAATTGTGTAAAAATGTCCGCCCTTCTAAATCAATGCCTTTTGTTAATTGGCGTCGTCCAATTATAAATGATGCATTTTTAGCCAAGCCCCATTCTGGACGTACCTCACTCCAATCACTCGCAAACCGCTGCGCTTCTTCCACTGGATGATTCACACGACCAATCGTTGGCAGTTTGTCCAAACGTTCGCGATTCGCGTGTTCAGAAATCATCGGCATCGCGTCATTCAATGATTCATATGCATCTAGAGCTAAAGCTGATAATGTGTCTGGCACATATACCCATGCCAACGTATCAGTAGACGTATGATGTTCTGCTGCCGCAAAAACAGTTGTCTCCGGAATTACTACGCCTGCTTGTTTTAATCCTTGTCTGACATTTGGACGATTACATATCATCGCTAATAACTTAGCATTAAAACCGCTTGATGCGCCACCACAAGCCCCACATTCAAGTGATGCATGATGTGGATTATTATGAGAATGACTAGCATGACCTGCTAACACAACGAACGGCGCAAATGCTTCGGTTAAATCCATCAATTTCAACGCTTGTAACGCGAAATCAATTTGCTCTTGCTCAGTAAATCCAACAGGTAAGTCTGATGTTCGGTCAAACTCACGATCAATCGTTAACTTTGTTTCAGGCTTTTTCAACCATTTTTGTTTTATTTTTTGTAAAGACGCGCGACTTTTTCTAGGCATAATCGAATTGACAATGGTACTCAAGCTTAAAAATGGCCCACTTAATTCAGGCAATAACAGACTAGGCATGACATTATTTTTCATCAATTTAAATGTGTAAAACATCGATGACATTGTCTGTTGCTGTTGTCGATAAACATTCATATCGTAGCGGTCTGCAAATTCTTTAATGCGATATGCCGGCGGTACTATGACAGGTAATGAATCATGTTTGAATTGTTCGTCTACGGCATCTTTTTGAATAGGTAATCCAAAGAAACCTGCAATACCAATCGTTTCAAAGGGCCCTGCCGCTTCGATATGTCTACGAAATGGTTCTGAACGAACATCTATACAAAATGCAATTTGCGCTTTCGTTGATGTGCCCATCTGATTTAGCTCGCTATTATTTTCATCAACTGCTTGTGTGTCATTTAACAATACTGAATGTGGCTGATTAGCGTTATCATTTTCTGAGACATTTACTTGGTTTACATCTAATGCGCCCGCCACACTCTCATGACCTGCTTTAATTTTTTGTTTTAACTGAGATTCGTATGTCATTTCCCAGGCAATTAGCCATAAATTTTTAAATACATTTTTATTCATAGTTGCTGCAAAATGAATAAACGTTTGAATTTCATTGACGTCATGTTGTAGTAATACATCGCTAGGCATATCACTGTAGTAACACCATGATGCAACAGTTTGCTTAAACCAATTTTCCGATCTACTTTCACAATCTTTAGTGACTGACTTAAACTCATCACCAACTAGCAATTGTTCGACAACTAACCGAATGGCCAAATAATCCGTTAACAAATGTTGTTCAAAGTGATGCTGTTGTGAACGGTAATACAACATACCTGCCCAACCCGGTAACGCCAAAAGATGTCCTTCAACACAAGCTTGGTAGTCTTCCTGCGCTATTGAAAAATGAGTTAATACTGACTCTATCGTCATTTCAGGATCATTGGGTAAGCCTTTAATCACTTGGCGCTGTGCTTTAGTAAAACTATGGTCATGTTGCGCTAAATGCAACCATGCATGGTAAAAACTTTGCTCTCGCTTCGGCATTGTCCAACTCGATAGAAATTGATCGATATAAAGTTTCGTCCATTTAATCATTTGACGATTCACTTGTTCGCTAAGTGGCTCACCTTGTTCATCTATTATTGCATCACTCATCGGACGTACATCATAGTGATGATATGATTCAGCCATATCACGTTTTGATTTTTCTAATAGTAGATCAGCAACAACATCAACATTTGAATGATTCATATATGATGTAGGTACGTCTTTTAATGTTTTAATGTTATCAATATAAAGATTGATGTAGTGTTGCGGGATATTGTAGTGATGTTCAAGTAACATATCAGTAACAAGTTGATTAAAGACACTTTCGTCTAATTCACCACGTGCCACAGCACTTTCTATTAATGCTTTATTTGGAAAAATATCCACATCTCGAACATCACGTAACCATTTTGCAACATCTTCAAACGTATCCGCTTCTAATCCTTCCCATGGATTTCGTGCTGCAAAAATCGAAATTGGTGATAATGGTGTAATAACACGTTTCGCATTTTCAATGACTGAATTGATATTTAACTGTGTTGTCATACCTTTCACCTCCTATAAATACTTCTTCAAATAATTCGGATGACTTTCTATCGCTTTCGAGCGTGCTTCACCTAGATTAACTAACCACACGTACAATACCGCAAAACCCTTAGAGTATCGATGACGCGCCACCCAAATACTTAATAAACTACCAAAGATTAAAATGACAACACTAATGATGACACTCACTGTAGGCGGTGTTGTCGCATGTGTTGTTATATTTCGCAATACATCGTAAAAATAATTATGTGTGATGATGTAGATAAATGTCACAATTGCAATCAAAATCATGCCAACAAGACGTGCCATGCGCCCTTTACTAAAGGCTACCATCTGATTCCAAGATACAAGTAATGACCATGCTAGAATGAGTGCACTTAACACTTCATATGCACTTCTGTCACTACTCATCCAAAATAGAAATGCCACGATAATAGCTAATACACGTCCCATGACAATCCAGCCATAAGCGTCTTTAGCAGATGCTTGTTTTGGAATATTGAATCGCTTCACGATAGAACCTGATTGTAAAAATAATGTTGCTTTAAAAATACCGTGCAATATTAAATGAATAATCGCTGCTGAATATACACCCAATGCACATTGAACTAACATAAAGCCCATTTGACTCATCGTAGAGCCCACTAATTGGCGTTTATAGTCAACTTGAACTAAGCTAATACCCGATCCTAACAATACAGAAATACTAGAAAGGATAAGTAATAATGATAACGCAAATCCATTATCAAATATCGGCGCAAAACGAGTTAGAATAACACCACCTGCATTCACAATTCCTGCATGCATAATTGCCGATACTGGCGTTGGTGCCGTTACAGATTCAATCAACCATCGATGAAAAGGAAATTGTGCTGCCGGTATCATGACAGCTAATACAAGTAGTACATTCGTCAACAATGACCATGTCGAATTAGACATATGTTGAGGCACGCGCCACTCGCCAGTCGCAATATAAATAGTTACAATTGCTCCAACGAATGCAAGCCAACCACATAAAAATGTCATACTTGATAATTTCGCAGACTCACGTGGCACTTTCCAAAAACGATTAACGTTCATCAGCAATGTTAAACATAATAATGTCATACCCCAGCAGAGTGCCATCAGTCTTAAGTCTTCAGACATCCATGCTAAAGATGCAAACGACGTAATCGCAGTGAACAATGGAAAGTAATGTCTATAATGATGATCACCTAGTAAATATCGCATTGAAAACTTTTGAATAATAAAGCCAAGCGCCATTACAAAGCCAGCTAATAACCAAGATAAACGATCTATTTTAAATGGACCTAAGACATGTTGACCATGAATACCGAAAAAGCCAATGACTGCAAATAATACTGGCATGACTAGTATGTATAAATGTAATTTAATATATCTCATTGGCATAACTGGTGCTAAAAACAACAAGCCACTTATCAATGCAATGATAAGCGCAATAACAAACAGTGAAAATAGCAATTGAAAACTTAACACTGCATAACCTCCTTATTTCTAATCTCTCGCATAATTGCTTATGTATAAAAATAAAAACCTACAATAGTAGATTCTGTACATAATGGCAGAAAATTTACTATTGCAGGTTTCAGTTTAACTAGACACTGCATCACGGTACGTTGATATACCTTGTTGCAGTGTTCTCTTTAAGCGTGCTCCCATGCACATATGTATATAAAATGTTACTTCTGTCTGTTCAATTCATCTTCATAAATATGCTTTGCCTAGACGAGACCTAACGTGTTATTCGTTTTAAACTTATAACATAAAATATAATTAAATTTCTGCTTCATGTCAAATTCATCAGCTTAACCTCTATTAAACCAATGATTGTAAAGATTTTGTAAATGCACCTGTACAGTTAGGCAGTATTTCCCGTCCTTTTAAAATAAAAAATTCGCAGTTATGATCATAACAATTCAAGTTAGGAAAAAATCAATTACGCACAAGATAACTATGTACAATGAAGTTAACTCATAAGCAAAGGAGGTAATCTTAATGGGTATCATCGCTGGCATCATTAAAGTTATCAAAAGCTTAATCGAACAATTCACTGGTAAATAAGATTTCATAACAAACAAAGGAGGTCTTTCACATGGGTATCATTGCAGGAATCATTAAATTCATTAAAGGATTAATTGAGAAATTCACTGGTAAGTAAGTTATAAAAATCTCATAGATATGAACATCTTATTTGAAGGGGGCCATTCACATGGAATTCGTAGCAAAATTATTCAAATTCTTTAAAGATTTACTTGGTAAATTTTTAGGTAACAACTAATCTCAAACATTAACGATCAACAACTCATCACTATGTTAAATCAACATACAGGAGGACAAAACGATGGCTATTGTAGGTACTATCATTAAAATCATCAAAGCAATTATCGACATTTTCGCAAAATAATTTAAGCGAATTGAATACTTAAAATTCTCAGGCCACTATGCCAATAGGGATGGTGGCTTTGCTTTGTGTTGATTTATTGATGTGAGGTTAGTCTTGTTAGTTTGTTGCAAATAAATGGTCTTGGTTTTTTTGTATAGGATGTTCTTCGTGGGACGTACGGAATATTCGTGATCTTTGTAGTCTGACGCGTTATATTTTTGTGGCGTGTTTTATGTTTGATACTCGAGGTCTGAGACATTCATGATTTGGCGTGCGAAATCTTAATGATTTTCATGATCTAGCGCAAGATATATTGGCCACGTGCGGAATTGCGTTGCACGTTTAGACTGAAACACTCGTGTGACCGTAAGTGTTAATAGTACATTGATAGCTGCATTTACTTCACTCATTTTTATGACTGTTAAACAATGATTGTACCTTCAATTAACAGTTGGTACGATGGTTTTGCCATTTTTCATCAAAGCAAACATAAAAAGGACTAAGACACATACATGTCCTAGCCCTATGGATAAAATGCAAATTTCTGCTTTATCAAAACTATCACACTTTAAATAGATTGAAAACAAAAAGATCCTAAGAACACCTTAACTTTTTATTAATTGTCATAAATTGCAAACAATTAAGCCACAATTTAAAAATGATTATACTTCATTCAACTTATCGTGCTGGTCTAATTTGCCATTGATATGGATCTTCAAATTGTTGCCAATCTGCATCAATTTCTTGCGCATTGACTAAGCATGCGTCGAGTTCTTTTGTTAATTTTTCTTCATCTAATTCTGTACCAATAATGACAAATTGTGTATGACGATCGCCATATTCTGGATCCCATTCAGCTGCGACATCTTGACGTTCTGCTAATATTTGTGTTTGTTGCGCTTCAGACATACTAGCCACCCAATATGTAACTGGATGAATATTGCAAGATGACCCTGCTTGAGATAATAAACATGCTACGTGATTGTATTGTGCTAGCCATATGATACCTTTTGATCGAACGACATTATTTGGCATGCTTTCTAACCAATCATTGAACCTTTTAGCATGGAAAGGAAGTCGACGTTTATATACAAACGATGATATACCATATTCTTCTGTTTCAGGTGTATGCGATGCATGCCCACCAGACTCAAGTTCTTTGATCCATCCTGCTGACTCGCTCGCTTTTTCAAAATCAAAACGCTGCGTATTTAAGACTTCTTTTAAATCTACTTCAGAATTTGTTGTCTTAATAATTTTAGCAGTAGGTTGCAATGCGCTTAACACTTTTTCTAACTTTGCAAGTTCTTCTTCACTAATTAAATCAATTTTATTAATAATCAATACATCACAAAATTCAACTTGGTCAATTAATAAATCAGCAATCGAACGTTCATCTGTTTCATCAACGCTTTGATCACGATCCATCAATAAATCTTCTGAGTTGATGTCATGTACGAAGCGGTTAGCATCAACAACTGTAACCATTGTATCTAAACGGCAAATCGCTGTAAGATCAATGCCAAGTTCATCATCAATATATGAGAAAGTTTGTGCAACAGGTACTGGCTCTGAAATCCCTGTTGACTCAATAACAATTTGATCGATGCCACCTTTTTTCACTAAACGCTCAACTTCTTTTAATAAATCATCTCTAAGTGTACAACAGATACAACCATTAGAGAGTTCGACTAATTTTTCATCTGTACGCGATAGTCCCCCACCATCTGCGACAAGATCTTTATCGATATTAACTTCACTCATATCATTTACAATTACCGCGATACGTCGACCTTCACGATTTTGTAAAATATGATTTAACAATGTTGTTTTCCCCGAGCCTAAATAACCACTTAATACCGTAACTGGAATTTTAGCCATATATATACCCTCACTTCAATTTATTTGTAAATAGGAATAATTCCGTTTTACATTATATAGGAGCGTTTCATCTTTCGCAATCTTCGATAATAAAAAAATAGTATACTTAATTAAATTATTGAGCGCTTTACTTTATAATGGAGACAAAGATATATCTCACGAAAGAGAATCGAGGTGTATAAACATGCTATTTGTCATTTTAGTTTTATATGTCATTGGTATTGCATTTATTCTACTCAGTGTTTTTGGTTCAAAGACTGAAGGATTATCTACGAAACATACGTTATATACCATTGGCAGTGCTATTATAACGATTGCTATTTTCATTTCAATTGGCTATGCCATTCAATACTTAACTGCAGCGCTTTATGGTTTGTAAGGTGAGGATGATTAATGGCAAGTAGTTCGGTCGATGTTGACTTGCGTTGATTTTGATAAAGTGGTCATAGCTTTTGGTACTTGAGGATTTTGTTGTTGCTGTTTGGAATGTGGATATGTTTAATGCGGGACAGTAATTTAAGTTGTGTTTTTACAATTGTGAGTGTGGTATGTCCATTCGGTTCGAATTACTTTACATGGGAATAAAATAAATTAAAAAGAAGCGGCCTAGTGTCAGTTGTGAATATACTGAAGCGCTCCCTCCAAAGTAGACATTGAAAAAATGAAAATTTTGAAGGGAGCTTTATTTATTAATATGATATGTAGTTTAGCTATTAATTTTTTTCAGGTCATCCTTAATGCTGTCAATCTCAGACATAGCACTTTTAACCCAATCTCCTTGAGCTGCGCCTTTAAAATTAGCTTTAAAAGCTTCGCAATGCTGCGCCATTTGTTCAATTAATACTTTTTCTTCACCTTTTAACCCATTTTCAATATCTTTATATTTATGCTTATGTTCAGGTGCAATAACTGTGCGAATATTTTCTTTTTGCGCTTCCATTTTAGATATGAGATTAAGTGTTTCTACTGTAGTACTTATATCTGGCATTCTTAAGTTCATATCTGGTTCTATTAGAGTCATTTAATCTCCTCCAAATTATCAGTCACTTAGTTTATCTAACTGCTTTTCATAAGACTTTTTTAAGTCTTCTTTATATTCTTCTAATTTCCATTCTTGCTTTCTAATTATCTCATTGATTTCTTGCTCATACGCTTCTATATTTCTCGTCATTTTCCTTTGGGCATCTTCACTATAATTCATTTCGTGCTTCAAATATTGAAAAACATCATAACTACGTTCATTTTCTTTTCGAGTTCTATGCCTAAGTTCATTTAAATTTTGCAGTTCATTCTCTATACGTTTTTTCTCAGATTCATATGATTCTTCTAATTCATTTTTATTATTAATTTGATTAAACATCATAGTAATCCACCTATTTGTGATGCAAGCACTTGATCTTTATCAACGATTTCATTAATACTGAGTCTAACTCTCATAATATAATTTGATACAGAAGACCCTATCGTTGAAAGTTGTCTTTCTTTTGCAGATATCATTTGTTCAGGTTCTCTTACCATACTACTTTCATTCACTTGACCTTCATCTAAAGCATTGAGAACTCCATTTACACTCAAATCTTCACCTACAGCTTTTCCAGCTTTTTGAGCGTCTTCCCAATTTTTTCCAAATTTCTTTTTCTTTTCATTATACATTTTTTTGATTTGATTAATTTCATCGTCTATCAGTTGACTGAATGACTGCGCAATTGTTAAAGCTGTTAAACTTTCTAAAACTTTTTGCTGCGAAGAAGATAATCCTCCTCCATTTGTAGTCATCATATTTGCTCTAAGTAATTCTATACTAGCTAATTTAGAGATAGCATTATTTGAATGCTTTACAAATGACTTATTATTTTCTTCTGCATAACCTTGTAGTTTTTTTAGTTCTTTTTTTATAGCTTTTTGTTCTTCTTTGGTCAGAAAGCCTTCCATTCCATGACCTTTACCATTTTTAAAGACTTTATCATTACCGAAAAAAACATAATGCTTATATTTCTTCAGATTTTCTGTCAATGCATCATTTTCTGCAACAAACCTAGTAATATTACCTTTATAATTTTTATATAACTCTAACAATCGTTTTCCATCTGGGGAATTAGGATTCAAACTAGTTATAGAAATAGGAGCTGGATTATAAACCACAATGTTCGGAATACCATTACTCATTCCTAGAACTACTGCATCTCTTCCACCTAGTGAATGACCAGTAATAAAATCAATGTCATACTTACTTTTTATTTTATTTATAAATTCTTGTGTATTCGCATATCTATAGTTTTGATCAGATGCAGGAGAATATAATATTTTAAGATCTGCATATCCATCTTTAACTGTTTCCAAAGCATTGGTAAAATTTTGTCTTGAAAATTCACCTTCTTTTAACTTTTTAAAGGCTTCGTCTTGTAAATTAGTCCCAGTCATCCCGAGAGTTACTTTGCCTGTATCTTTATTTAAAAAAGCAGAAGTTGTTACTCCAGTAAGAGAATCAGTGTAACTATCAACATATTCAAGATTAGAAGGGAATTTGTATCTATCTTTTAGTATATCAATTTGCTGATACATTTTTACTTTATCCAAACCACTAATATTTGCATTTTCAATTTGATAACTAAAATAGGATATAGCAGATGTTTCTTCTGTATTTGCATTTATTTTACCTGGGTTTAGTTGATATTCTGGTTTACTCATATTTATTTATCCTCACTTGGTATAAATTCAACACTATCATTAAAATAAATATTCTCACCTTTTCTTTCAACAAATGTAAATTCAATATCTTTTTGACCAACTGAGGAACCTTTTAAATCCCCTCCACCTTTTAAAAGTAACTTAGGCGCTTCTTTTGTTGAAATGTCATATTTTTTACGTAGTTGCCTTACATTGTAATCGTCGTTTTGTAATTGATATTTAGCCGAATAAATTGGTGCTTCTGGATTATATGAAAACTCACCATTTTTGTATTTTTCGAAATTTTTAAACTTTCCATATTGCACAAAAAACTTGAAGTTTTCAATTTCTTTTTTTATTTTCTCGTCATTAATTTGTTCAGTAGGAATAATTTTATTTCCTACCATTTTCACTTCGTATTTTTCCTCCTTATCTTTATTTACACGATTATTATTTTCACTTATTTCTTTCAAAACAAAGAAACCTTTGGCTGTTTTGGTATTTCTATTAATATATAATTGCATACCTCTTGTTTTCATCACTTTGCCCTTTGGCTGTTTAACTATTTCAGATCTAATTAGCCAAGTACCTTTATCATCTTTTTTAAATTCTCCATCTCGATATCCCTCTTTGTTATAAAAGTCTTCTAGATTTTCAGTAGGATACATATCCAACGTTTTCGCAAAGCTTTTTTTGATTTGCTCTTCTTTTGAATCTGTTTTATTTGTATTTGCTTCTTTTTTCTGTTCTTCTTTCATATTTCCACATCCCCCAATAAAAATGATTAAAAGTAATACACTCATGTACAAAGCAATTTTTTTTATATACTCCATCATTTCACATCTCTCTGCTTTAATTTTATAAACATTTGAATATTTCATACAACTTAATAAAATAGTGATTATTGCACTTTTATGTTATCAAACAAAACTAACTTATTCAATTTAATACATGTAATTCATTTAACTTTATTATTAAATGTTCTAACGTGTTTTTTATAATACTAAATATACTTATTTATCCTCACTTGGGTTGAAATTAATACTATCTGTGAAGTAAATATTTTCTTCCTTATTTTCAACAAAGGTAAATTCAATATTTTTATATCCGACTGAGGATCCTTTTAAATTACCTGAGCCTTTCAATAACAATTTAGGCGCCTTTCTTGTTGGGATATTATATCGCTTACGTAGTTGCTCTACATTATAATCACTGTTTTTCAATTGATATTGCGCAGAGTAAATTGGTACTTCTGGATTATATGACACTTTACCATCTTTATAGTTTTCCAATTCTTTAAAATTCCCATATTGTACAAAGAATTTAAATTCTTCAATTTCTTTTTTAACTTTTTCATCATCGATTAATTTTAATGGAATAATTTTTTTATTATCAATTTTGACTGGGTATTTTCGTTCATCACTATATACCTTGCCCTCATTGTCTTCTTTGATTATCCTAACAAAATACTCACCTGTAGTTGTTCTGGTATTTCTATTTAAACGTACGACCATACCTTTGGATTCCATATTTTCATCTTTTAGTTCTGTTGTCATTTCAGATCTAATAACCCACGTCCCCTTATCACCCTTTTTAAATTCGCCATCACGGTATCCTTCTTTATCGTATAAATCCTCGAGATTCTTAATAGGGTACATATCTAACGTTTTCGCAAAGCTCTTTTTGATTTGGTCTTCTTTTGAGTCTTCTTTTGCTTTTTCAGCAGTAACACTAGATTTATCACAGCCTATTATAAAAATACTCAAAGCCATAATGCTTATGTACAATACGTCTCTCTTTAAATTTCTCATTATTCCACATCTTTCTTGTCTGATTTTTTATTGAATCTCTACTGATTATCTTTTGATGGGTTAAAATTTAAAAAATCACTGACAGAAATTTGGTTATCTTTTTGCTTTGAAAAGATATATTCCACTTTTTTATATCCTATCGAGCTACCTTTTATATCCCCATCTATATGAAATTTTAAAGTTGGCGATTCACTGGTTGTAATTGGATAAACATTTCTAAGTTTTTTTACATTTCTATCACTATTTTCTATTTTGTACTCTGCTTCATAATATGGAACATTTTCATTGCTCGATATTTTCCCGTTTTTATAATTTTTCAAGTCTTTAAAATCTGCATATTGCCCAAAAAATTTAAAATTTTCTATTTTATGTTTGAGTTTTTTATCTTCTACTTTATCTAAAAGGACAATTTTATTATTTTTAAGTTTAATACGATAATCTTTCCTTTGCAGCATCTTATCCTCTTCGTTATAAGTTTTTCTTACAAAATAATATCCTTTAGCCGTCCGCGTATTTCTATTCAAATGTAATACCATACCTTCACTATCCAATTCACCCGCTTTATTACTTTTGGCAAAATCTGTATATATCGTCCACGTCCCCTTATCACCTTTTTCAAATTCGCCATCTCGATATCCTTCTTTGTCATATAGATCCTCGAGATTCTTAATTGGATACATATCTAACGTTTTCGCAAAACTCTTTTTGATTTGGTCTTCTTTTGAGTCTTCTTTTGATTTTTTTGCATTCTCGCTTGAACTATTACAACCAATTATAAAAATACTCAACACCATAATGCTTATGTACAATACTACTCTTTTTGAATCCCTCATTTTTTCACTTCTCTCTATCATGTTAATATTTGTTGAGCACCATCAACCTTTGTGTTATTTTTAGTCACCTGGAATTAAGTTTAATCCATCTGAAAAATATATATTTTCTTTTTTATTTTCTAGAAATATAAATTCAATTTCCTTATATCCAACTGAAGACCCTTTCAAATCCCCCGAACCTTTCAACAATAATTTGGGCGCCTTTTCTGTTGGTATATCATATCTTTTTCGTAATTCTTTAACATTATAATCATCATTTTTCAGTTGATATCTCGCGGAATAAATAGGACCTTCAGAATTGTAGGAAATGTGACCATTTTCATAATTCTCTATTCCTTTAAAACTCCCATATTGAACAAAAAACTTAAAGTTTTCAATTTCCTTTTTCAACTTTTCATCTTTTATCTTTACGGTTGGAATAATTTTATTGTTTATAATTTTCACAGGATACTTTTTTCTGTTTCTCTCTCGTCAAGGTTTTTTCTTGAATCTATTTCTTCTATTGAAAAATAACCAGTTGTGGTCCTAGTATTTCTATTCATGTATAATATCATGCCTCTTGAAGTTAAACTTTTACCTTTTGGTTGAATTATCATTTCAGATCTAACAACCCACGTCCCTTTGTCTCCCTTTTTAAATTCACCATCTCTATATCCTTCTTTGTCGTATAAATCCTCGAGATTCTTAATTGGATACATATCTAAAGTTTTTGCAAAACTCTTTTTAATTTGTGCTTCTTTTGAATCTCCAGTGATCTTATTATCACTATCACAAGATGTTACAAAAATGCTTAAAATCAACAGGCTTATGCACAATCCAATCCTTTTTAAATATCCCATCATTTCACGTCTCTCTGTTTTAGAATTATTTCTATATCTAATAAACTTTAGATATCTTCATCAGACGGCCCAAAATTTAAATAATCTCTTAATGTTGTCTCTTGATCTTTAACTTTTGAAAATTTATATTCTATTTTTTTGTATCCAACTGAACTTCCTTTTATATCACCATCTATATGTAACTTTAATATTGGAGCCTTTTTCGTTGTAATTGGATAAATATCTCTAAGTTTTTTTACATTTTCATCACTATTATTCAATTTGTATTCTGCTTCATAGCTCGGTACATTTTCATTAGTTGTTATACTTCCATCTTGATAATTTTTTAAATCTTTAAAATCGGCATACTGACTAAAAAATTTAAAATTTTCAATTTTTTGTTTAAGTTTTTCGTCTTCTACATTATCTAAAAGAACAATCTTATTATTTTTAAGTTCAACACGGTATTTTTTCTCATTCTGATTTTTGCTAATATCATCATAAATTTTATTTACAAAATAATAACCTGTTGCCTTTTTGGTATTCCTATTTAGATATAGCACCATACCTTCATCATCTATCTCGCCTGGTTTGTTACTTTTTGAAAAACTTGTGAGTAAAGTCCATGTACCCTTATCGCCCTTTTTAAATTCGCCATCTCTATAGCCTTCTTTGTCGTATAAATCCTTGAGATTTTTGATTGGATACATATCTAACGTTTTCGCAAAGCTCTTTTTAATTTGTTCTTCTTTGGAATCTTCTTTTGTTTCATCACTTTTACCACAACCTGCTATAACAACTATTAAAATAAAAATACTTATGTACAATGTAAACCTTTTTAAATATCCCATCGCTTCACGTCTCTCTGTTTTATACTTCATTTATATTCTCTTTTCATATAAATAATTAATTATTTTGTATATTTCTCTTTTACGTTACCAAAATATACATATACAATCAATTTAATTTCTTAATTAAATTTGTACTTATTATTAAGTTGCATCATTTTTTTATTATTGTTTCATTTGATTTAAACCCTCTTTGAAATCAAGGTTTTAGTAGGAAAATTCATAAGTATCGTATTAGAGATTAATTGCTTTTTAGCAATATTTGTCACTTTAACTATTTATTAAAAATCATTAAATCGACTTAATAAACGTAATTTTCTTAATATTCAGTGTTATGATGGAGTTACAATTTTTAGAGGAGTGATGGATATGAAATTTAAAAAGGTTTTAGTAGCTACGGCAATGGTAGGTGTTTTAGCAACTGGCGTTGTTGGATATGGTAATCAAGCAGATGCGAAAGTTTATTCTCAAAATGGACTCGTACTACATTATGATGCAAACTTCTTAGAACATGAATTAAGTTATATTGATGTGTTATTAGATAAGAATGCTGACCAAGCTACAAAAGACAACTTAAGATCATACTTCGCCGATAAAGGACTACATTCAATCAAAGACATTATCAACAAAGCTAAACAAGACGGCTTTGATGTTTCAAAATATGAACACGTAAAATAAATTCAATAATGCTTTGTAACAAAGCACAAAAAACAGCTCAATGACGTTGAAGTCAGTGATTAACTCACTAATTTCATTACATCATTAAGCTGTTTTATTTTATTAATTATTTTTCTAATTTAGGTGTTATACGTTCAACTTTCTTTTCACCTAATGGATAAAACCAAGTAATCGGGAAATCGTTAGTATCGAAACCAACTATTTTATCGCCGTATAACTTGTAGTAAGCAGGCGTATTTTCAAGTCTTTCATCAAATTCACGGTCTGCTTTTTCTTCTGGTGTTTCTTCAATATCAATCTCTTTAGAAACAAACTCATTACTCAACAGCTCACCTGTAATAGGATCAACTACTGTAAAGTTTAGTTTTTCTCCATTTTGTAATCTAAAACCAGCACCATGTGAGTCAAAGCTAAATTCACCTTTTTCATTTACTTGTAAATCAGGGAATAATTGTGCTTCACCTAGTTCAGAGTCTACCTTCACTACTGCATTCGCGAATTTAGTCTTTCCTTTAATTACTTTAGTACCTTCTTTATCAAGAATACCTTTACCTTTGTCTGTATGATATAAGCTTCCATATATTTCATCAACATGTAAATCTTCTTTAACATTATCTAAAATTTTCACTTTGTTGACTTTAGTATGGTCATATTTAGTTTCTGCTTTATCAATATCTTCCAAACTTGTTACTTTAGTTTTGAAAATTAAAGGTTTTAATGCATCTTCATCATCATCAGGTGCAAATGTTAGTGAAATGTCATTACCTTCTTTTAACTCTAAATTATCGAAACGTTTCGTTTTGAAGTCAAAATTAAAGTATCCTTTATCATCAATAGGCATCCAGATTCCTTCTGATCCAGATTTCGCTTCTTCTTTATTTGGGCCACCATTAGAATTTGTTTCAAAATTAATAAATTTATTATTAATAGATAAAGCAACTTTACCTTTTACAGACGTATGCCCTTTAATAATACCTGATCCTTCAGTAATAGGTTCGATGAAAACTTGGTGATGTCCATCTTTTTCTTCTAATCGTTTTTCCGGTACTTCATACGCTTTTTCATATCGCGGTGTTGTGTAAGTAACTTTAGCACCTGTACTTTCTTCTTCAGCTTCAGATTTTTCAGTGGAATCTTCTTCTACCTCTTCATCATCTTCACCTAAATCATCTAAAGATGAAGATGATACTTCAATTTCTTGGTTGTGAACTATTTTACGATTATTTAGAGGATACTCAAACTTCCCATCTTCTTTTGAAGTTATAAATGAACTGTCCTCTCCATCTACTGAATCAACACTTTTTCCATCTATGTTAAGTAATATAATATGATTCGGCATAGTAGTCCCTGTTACCTTTTGATCTCCTGGTTTGATAGGGTCTAAATTAACAAAGTTCTTAGAAGACTCTGCCGTTTTTGTTTCTTTTGAATTTTGTTCAGTATGTGTAACAGCTGTTGATTCTTGATTTGTACTTGGCTTTTGATTAGTTTCTGATGCTTCTGCTTGTCCGTTTGTCATGATATATAACATAGTAATTGCAACTGATACTAAACCGACTTTCATTTTACGTAATTTAAAATTTTCCCTCATGATTTACTCCCTCGAATATTATTAGTTTAATTCAACATTAATTTCTTTTATTTTAGTACCATCAATTACATCACCCATGCGGTTTGTTTGTAACTTTTTATTCAATTCAAATGTGTAAAACCCACCATCTTCCATGGTAACTCTAATTTTGCTGTTTTTAGGTTCTGTTTTATAAAGACCGTTTTTGTCGATTAAGTGTTTTCTTAATTTGAAATCAAGTTCTTTTAATGAGATATTCTCTTTACTTATACTGTAATAAGATGAAGTTACAGTTTCAGTATTACTACTAGTTTTTTTAGTTATTTGCATGTTCACACTTTTGACATTATCTATGATATCTTGTTTATTTGAAGTTGTTATTCCTCCATTAGAACTTGTGATACCTGATCTATCAGAATTTTCTCTGACCACAAATACATCAACATTAGATATTTCTCCATCGTCATTAAATTCTAACTTTTCATTACCTGTTAGTGTCACATCAATTTGTTGATTGTGATATATGAAAGTAACCTTGTTGCCTTCCTTATATCCTCCTATATTTTTCAGATCAAAACTTTGTCCTTTATAATAATCTTTTAAATCTTGAGTCGCTTGTGATCTAACCTCTAATGTACTTGCTTTTACTGGCTGAGCAGTAGTTGTAATCATCCCTGTTGTTAAAATCCCTAATGCTAAACTTGCTTTAGCAATATTTTTTAATTTCATAATTCTATGCTCCCAATTTTTAGTCTATTTGATTTATTCTATTACGCAATACGAACAATCCTCATTCATTATAATGAGCAATGGTCGTGCTTCACATTAAACTTACTTTAACTAAAAATTAATCATTATTAAGTAATTTAATAAATAGTTAACTAATATCATTCAATTCCTATCGATCTACTCTCTTTTATTTACGAATAACACTTTATCTCAACTTAATCTTTATTTAACCACTTATTCTGTACACAATTTCGACACAAAAAAGACACTGCGCTTTCACAGTGTCTAAATTTAATGTTCGCTTTTTTATCATAGCGAATCGGGTATTTTTAGTTACTAAAAGTTACATAAGGAAAATCGGCCAATTTAAGATTATTTTATTAATACTTAATTGATAGATGTGCTCAAATGCTTAAATAAACATCTTTTGTAAAAACACTTGTTTTTGACTTTTAGTATGTTCAATTTTATATTTTTGCAACTCAACCAATTGATTAATTTTTCTAAAGAATTCAGCAATCTCTTCTTGCTCTGATATGGAATGTGGAATAGTAACGTATAGTCGATTTAAATTTTTTTGACTCACACCTTTTGCTGTAGCACCACTACACAATTTTAATAAATCATTATAAACATTTTCAGAGCTCAACAATGATGCTAAAAAGTTATCAGTGATTTTTTCATTTGAATTAAACGCGATAGTTCTTTGACTTAATATATATCCTTTATTATCCGGAACCTGTGCTACATTGCCCATTGGCGCTTCAGTTGTAAATAATACTTGCCCCTTATATAATTCATTTCCTCTCATCCATCTAGTATATAAATCTAGATTTCCATATTTCGCCTCTACATTAAAATCAATATAGCCTTTTTTTACATTGACTGCTGATAATGCTAAATACCCTTCGTCAGACCATTCCATATTTAATTTTTTTGGTGTTCTCCCTCTAAAATCTATTACTTTATCAATTACATCAAAAAATTTAATTCTTTCCCAATCAGGATAATCATTACCATTCTCATTCTTAAATCGCAATTCCTGTGAGAAGATTTTCTGCATATAGCCTTTTTTCTGTTGTTGAAGTAATTCAAGCTTTTGTTCTTCTAATTCAATTTGTCGGTCGAGTTTGCTGAAGAACTTGCCTATTTTTTGCTGTTCTTCTAAACTTGGATATTTAATTAGAATAGTAAAAAAATCATTCACAGAAACATTTAATAATCCGTGATTTCTTGCACCCTCAACTGCAATTCCAGAAACTTCTCTATACCAGTGTGTCGAATCAAAATATGCTTCCATGAAGTCTTTAGACATTTCACTTTTAATAGAAAAACAAATATACAAAGAGGACAATACACCACTATCATATCTAGTTAATCTTTTAATAGCCCCTAATGGGTATCCATTAGAATAACTTTTGTTATACGCGAATTCTCCATTCTTTATTAGTGTATAATTTTCTAGATTTTTCGACGAAACTGATTTACTAAAGTATTCTGTTTGATCAATTAAACCTAACTGTCCGGATATTGTTAAAGGCTTTTTCGATTCTAAGTTTTTATTTTTCCTAATTACTCTATCTGTAAGATCCCCTAACTTCTTCTCTTCCCATTCGCCTTCAAACCCTGGGAATCTCAACTCTGGCACATTTTTCTTTTGTGTATTACTCATCTTTCAACACCCCAAGTTCTTTCAGGTATGCATTGATTTCTTGTTCGATTTCTGCGATTTCTTTGTCAATATTTTTCAAATCTTGTTGGACTTGATCTAAATCAATTGGCTCTTCTTCTTCGAATGTGTCGACATATCTCGGTATATTTAGGTTGTAATCGTTATCGGCAATCTCTTGTAATGTCGCGCTGTAGCTATATTTATCAATCGTTTCTTTACGCTTATATGTGGCTATAATACGATCGACTTGGGCATCGCTTAAATGGTTTTGATTTTTTCCTTTTTCAAAATCATTGGATGCATCGATAAATAATACGTTGTCGTCTTGTTGGCGACATTTTTTAAATACTAAAATACATGTTGGAATACTTGTCCCATAGAAAATATTGGCTGGTAAGCCAATCACGGCTTCTAGGTAGTTCTTTTCTTCTATTAAATAACGACGAATCACACCTTCTGCAGCCCCACGGAATAAGACGCCATGTGGTAGCACAACTGCCATGGTACCTTCATCGTCTAGGTAATGTACCATGTGTTGAATAAAGGCAAAGTCTGCTTTGGATTTTGGCGCAAGCTTGCCGTAACCACTAAATCGTTCGTCATTTTCAAATTTTGAATCTGCTGTCCATTTCGCACTATACGGTGGATTCGCAATAACCGCATCAAATGTATGGCCTAAAAAGGCTGGGTTTTCCAACGTATCATCATTACGGATATCGAAATTTTCATAACGCACATCATGTAATAACATATTCATACGCGCTAAGTTGTATGTGGTATTGTTACGTTCTTGACCGAAATAACGATACACTTGTGTTTCTTTACCAACACGTAACAACAGTGAACCTGAACCACATGTTGGGTCATACACGTGACGTAATTTATCTTTACCGTCTGTGACAATCTTCGCCAGTATCTTAGATACTTGTTGTGGTGTATAGAACTCGCCTGCTTTTTTACCCGCTGTCGCCGCAAAGCGCCCGATAAGAAATTCGTATGCATCACCTAACATATCAATTTCCATGTCACTGTGAACGAATGGTAAATCGTCAAGGTTAACCATGACTTTAGAGATTAACGCAGTACGTTCTTTGACATTGTTACCTAAACGCGTTGAACTCAAATCCATATCGCTGAACAGTCCGATAAAGTCATTTTCACTTTCTTCACCTAGTGTTGATGTTTCAACTTTACGAATTGCCGTCGCCAAATGTTCGATATCGAAATCTTGCGTTTCAATTTCACGAATCATCGCACTGAATAAATCTTGTGGCTCAATGAAGTAACCGACTTGGTCAATTAATTCTGCTTTTAAGTCTTCACGGTATTCTTCGTCTGCCCATGCTTCTTGATACGTGATGTCTTCACCTGACAAGGCATCTGCATATTCTTGTTCTGCTTTTTCAGATAAGAAGCGATAGAAAATCAAGCCTAAAATGTAATTACGGAATTCACTCGCATCCATATTCCCTCTTAAATCATTCGCAATCGACCATAATTTTTTATGTAATTCAGCTTGTTGCTGACGTTGTTTTTCAGTAATAGACATGTGATTCCTCCGCCTTTGAATAAGTAATTTATCTCTTTGTGTAATAGATTTATTATAACATTTGGTGATGTTACGATGTTGAGAATTTTGATGTTGGTGGTGGAAATTTTATCTTTATGGAAATTGGGGTAGAATCCATAAAACGAAAAAAACGACTTAACGACGATATCGATTAATGCATCCCTTTGGTAAGGTGTGCACACCAATTTACATTTCATCGTTAAGCCACTTCAATTAATTTTTCTTATTCGTAATTATTTACTTCAAATTCACTTCAATATCTTTAATTTGTTTACTATCTATGACTTCCCCCATATGTTTGAATTTTAATTTAGATCTTAAATCAAGGTTATAAAAGCTGCCATCTTTCAAGTTAATTTTAATCTTGCCATCTTTTGATTTTGTTTTATAAAGACCATATTTTTCAATTAGATGTTTTCTTAACTTAAAATCTAATTCTTTTAGTGATATTTCTTCTTTTTTAATATCATAAGGGTAACCTTTCACAAAAGCATCTTCACCATTTTCTTTTGTAACATTTAATAATGGTGCACTAACAAACCCAGGTGTTTTATTCGACTTTGTTACGCCACCAACAGTATATGATATGTCGTGCTTGTCTCTTTTTTCTTGAACAAAAAACACATCTAAGCCTGTATGTCTTCGCTGTTGATATTTACGGTACTCATCTCCAGGCAATAATACTTGAGTCTTCATACCTCTATATTTAAAACGTAAGTTATTTTTACCATGTCTCAAAGCATTAATGTTTTTCATTTCCTTAAAGTTTCCACTGTAGTATCGGTGTAATGCTTCTTTATCATGTTTGTTTACTGACTTTTGATTTTGTTTAGCATGACCTGAATAAGCCTCTGTTGTTAAAGTTCCTGTTGTTAAAATCCCTAATGCTAATGTTGCTTTTGCTAATGCTGTCAATTTCATATTTATTTACTCCAATCTTAATGTATTGGATTGTTTTATTACGTAATTTGAATCATACACTCTAATTATAACGTCCATCGTTTAATGCGATAATTAACCTCAATTTAAATATACGTGAATTATTATTAATGAAAAACAAATATATTTTAATGGCCAGATTAATTAACTTTCACTCTTTACATGTGGTTGTTTTTCTGGATCATTGTTTACTACAACAAATGTTGATACTCTGTTCTGCACTTTGAAATGCAAAAAACAACTTAACAACATTAATGTATTTAACACAGTTCCTTATTTAAGGACATGCATGTCAATTCACATTTTGTTGTTAAGTCGCTTCTTAATCTATTATGCTATTATGCTTAATTAATTCAAATTCACTTCAATATTTTTAATTTGCTTACTATCCATTACATCAAACATACGATCAAAACTTAATTTTTCACTTAAATCAATTACATATTTCTTTTCGTCTTTCATATTAATAACGATTCTACCTTTATCTGACGCGCCTTTATACAATCTATATTTTTCGACTAACATTTTTCTTATTTTAAAATCAAGTTCTTTCAACGATACTTCTTCCTTTTGAATAAAGAACAACTCATTTACCGAAAAGCCATGTTTAGGATCGATTTTTTTAACTAGTAAACCTGGATGACTTACAAAGCCAAACACGGGTCTCACATTTTTCTTTGTTATACCGCCAACGCTATATATGCCACCTTTAGTATCTATTAATTCAGGTACTGCAAAGACATCAAGACCATGCGTTTTTTCTTTATATTTATTTTTATCATCACCAAGTAGAAATACTTTGAAGTTTTTATTTCGATGGTTAAAGTTTAAAACGTTAGAACCATAATAATCTTCACTTTTAACACTAATGTTTGTTGGTTCATAGCTTTCTTCAGAATAGTAATCTTTTAACATATAGATATAGTATTTGCGTTGTGTCTCATCAAGTTCTACTTTCGCGTGAACGGCTTTACTTTCTGCTGTAAACACACCTGTAGTTAATATTCCTAATGCTAATGTTGCTTTTGCTAATGCTGTCAATTTCATATTTATTTACTCCAATCTTAATGTATTGGATTGTTATGATTACGTAATTTGAAACATCTGCCTTTATTATAAAGTGCATCGAAACAAACTGACATTAACGTGCGTTTAAATAACTTTGAATCATTGTTAATGAACATCTAAGTAATATTCAAAGCACATAGCTTTCACGTCTAATTTGGTTTTTTTAGTATACTCGTGACCTGCGTTATTAAATATAAAAAACAGCCGAACGACGGCGTTACTTTAAACACGCTCCTCTTGTAGGATATGCGTATTTATTCAACGTTTCATCGTTAAGCTGCTTCAAAATTTATTACTTTAAAGTCATTGATTGCTTACTTTAAATTTGGTTAATAGTTACTGCTATACCTCTAATGTCTTTACTATTCAACACATCGCCCATGCGCTCGAATTGCAATTTATCACTTAAATCAATTTCTACTTTATTTTCGTCTTTCAAATTGATAATGATTTTACCGTATTTAGATGTACCTTTATATAATCCGTAATTATTAACTAATTGTTGTCTAATTTTGAAATCAAGTTCTTTTAATGAGATTTCTTCTTTTTGGATTAAAAATGAGTCAATTGATGCATGTAAATCTCCGCCATCAACTTTATTAACAACTAATTGTGTTTTAGTTTCAGAAGTTTTGTTATTGTTCTTCGTTACACCACCAACAGTAGATAGTCTGCCGTTTGGATCAATTAATTCTTGTACTACAAAGACATTTTGACCTTGAAGACCTTCTTTATATTCTTCTTTATCTTTTCCTAATAAGAATAATTGGTGATTTTGATCTTTTTGGTTAAAGCGTACAACGTTAGAACCATTGTAGTTTTCAACCTTACCGCTAATATTACTATATTCAAAACTTGGTGCTGAGTAGTATCGATGTAAATCTCTAATATCATGTAAATGTTGTACTCTCTCTTGCTTTTCTGCCGCTTTTACTGCTTGACCTTCTGATGTAATGACACCAGTAGTTAATAAACCTAATGCTAATGTTGCTTTAGCTAACGTTTTTAATTTCATAGTATTATTCTCCCAATCTATTTTTAAAATTTAACTTAATATATGCTTATATGATTAATTCAATTACGTAATACGAACAATCTACTATCATTATATAAGCCGGATATTGCGCTATGAATTAACCACTTTTTAACTATTCATGAACCAACGTTAAGCTAATTAATGGATTCCTAACAGTATTAATCATTTTTTATAACACTATGCTAATTTTTTTCACCATTAACACTTTCCTTCAATTTAATTATGTTTTCCACATTGTTTCACGTCACTAATGCGACACCGTGCGACTATAGGTATCAACTATTTTTACAAGTTTTATTGTCGTTATTATCTTTCATCAACCCGCTTCATTTCCGATCATAACGACACAAAAAAGAAGCTAAGCAACCTATGCTGCCTAACTCCTCTATACTATCCATATTTTACTATTATCCATGTTTTATTGAATTATCTAATATTGGCTTCTATTTTCTCAATATTTCTACCGTCAATGACGTCACTCATGCGGTTTGTTTGTAACTTTTTATTGAGTTCAAACGTATAATAGCCGCCATCTTTCATTATCACTTTTATCTTGCTGTCTTTAGGAAACTTTTTATACAGATCAAAATTTTGAATTAAATACTGTCTCAATTTAAAATCCAATTCTTTAAGTGATACTTCTTCTTTATAAATGTAGTGTACTCTACCGTACGTAGCAATACCGTCACCTTCATCTCTCTTGATTTGGAATCTTGGTGCGTTTATATAATCATAATAGGCGCCTTGATTTTTCTTAGTAACACCACCATACGAATAAACTGTACCATTACGGTTTTCCGCTTCTTTAACAACAAATATGTCTAATCCCGGATTTTTGCGTGCTTTAAATCTTTCAATATCTTTACCAAATATCTGTACTCTTGTGAACTTTCTATTTTTATCAATGACAAGGTAGTGTCTACCGCCTTTACTATAGTGATAACCGATAACATTTTTAAGCGCTTTACTTTCACCACTATAGTAGTCTCTTAAGTCAAAGATATCTTTTGTCACATTTTCATATTTTGCTTCATGTTCACTCGCATTTACAGTTTGAGCCGTTGATGTTATAACCCCAGTTGCTAAAATACTTAGAGCTAAACTGGCTTTCACAATTGTTCTTATTTTCATAGTTGTATGCTCCAATCGTAATTATTAGACTTGTTCGATTACGTTTATTGAATCACACAGCTTTATTATAGTTGGCGTATGACTCTATTCACATTAAACCTTGTTTAACTAAATTTGAATCATCGTTAATTAAATTAAGGAATCCATAATGTTCGTTAAATAAAAATGACTTTTGTTGTACTTCAACGCTTGATAGATTGGGATTTTTAGACACATTTAGGACATAAGTATGTTATGTGTGGTCAACATCAAATATTCGTCTTCTTATATCACTGCGCAACACGAAAGAAGCTGAGCAACATGTAAATAGTTGTCACTCAACTTCTCGGCACATCGTTCATAGGTTCTATGCAGTATCCATCACGATGATTTTAGATTCACTTCAATTCTGTCGATACTAGTGCCATCTATGACATCTGCCATGCGATGTTCTTGTAATTTTTTGTGTAATTCAAACGTGTACTTCCCACCATTTTTCGTTTTAATAACAATTGTTCCTGAACCAATATTACCGTACAGATTATGTTGTTCAATGAGTTGCTTTCTCAATTTAAAATCAAGCTCTTTCAAGGAAATCTCTTCTTTAGTAATCTTGTATTCTGAATCATCGCGTGAGATTTTGCCTTTCTCATCTTCTTTAGTAATACTGATTCTTGCTTTGTGATCAACTTTTTTACTATTCGTCTTCGTGATACCCCCGACAGAATATTTTTTTAATTGATATTTATTGTCCTCTAAAACGATAAATACATCAATATTATCGTATGGCCCATCTTTATATTTCTTATCGTCTTTTCCAACTAAAGCTATTTTATAAATGAACCAATCTGGTATAACATTCATAAACCTAACTGTCGTCCATGGTTTCAGCATAAAACCAAATTGCTTTTCGAATTCTAAACTCGGTTTCGTATAATATGTTCTTAAATCCTTATATTTAGGGTTTATTTCCTTTTGTGCTTGTTTTGTGGTAGGCGATTGCGGTTGTTGTGTTTCTACACTAGATGAAGGCGATGTTGATGCGTTTGGTGTTGATTGTGGTGATTGCGGTTGTGCATTTGGTAAAGGCTGAGTTGTTCCGCTTGGTGTTGGTTGAGTTGCCTTTTGTGTGTTAGATTTTGGCGTCTGTTCTGTTTTAATTGAAGGCGATGTTGATACTTTTTCTGTATTAGACTTTGATGCCTGTTCAGTATTAGCCGTACGATTTTGTTCTGCGTTCACTGCTTGCGTTGTCGTTGTGACTGCACTTGATGATACGTTTATCTTTGCTAACTGTCCTGCTTTAAGTGCTGATGCTACTTCTGCATTGGCCGATTGCGTTGTTACTATACTTGCACCTGTTGTTACAAGCCCTAACGCTAAACTCGCTTTCGCAATTGTTCTTATTTTCATAGTTGTATGCTCCAATCGTAATTATATTCGATTGTTCTTTACGTAATTAGAATCATACAACTTCATTATAGAGGACATATTGGTCTATTCACATTAACCCTCGTTTAACAATTGTTGAAGTATTATTAAGTCATTTAAGCAAAAAATAATGAGTACTTTCGAGGTTTATGTGGTGTTACTACGTATCATTGAAATGATTTTAAGACATAAAAAAGAAGTTAAGTAACGTTTTATCATCACTTAACCTCTCTATTGCAATTTCAATTCATTACGACGACCAGTCTAAGCATTATGCTTTTTTAACTATAACTTCAATTCTGTCAATATCTGTGACTTTAATGATATCGGCCATTCGGTCTTCTTGTAACTTTTTATCTAATTCAAATGTATACTTGCCATAGTATTTCATTTTAACAGTAACTGTTCCTGAACTCATTTCACCGTAAAGACCATAATGATCGATAAGATGTTTTCTTATTTTAAAATCGACCTCTTTCAATGTCATTGCTTCTTTATCTATTTTAAATGGGAAAAAGTCATAATCATATTCACCAGTATGATCTTCTTTAATAACTCTTGCTTCTGCTATTTGGTCAACAGCTTTATCGCTTGCTTCTGTGATACCACCAATAGAGTACTTTGAACCTTCAAATCTCTTATCCTCATTAACATAAAAAATATCAAGGTTACGATGTACACCCGTATGATAGTGTTGCTTATCTTTGCCAACTAAAGCTAGATTATTAACTGTATTACCTTCTATAATATTCATAAATTTAGTACCTGCTTTAGGTTGAATACTACTGATATAACCTGTCACATTTTTATATTCAACACTCGGTTGAGTATAGTACGCTTTTAAATTTTTACTATTTTGGCTTACTTGAATAGGTTTATTTTCGGCATGCACCGGTTGTTCCGTTACAGTATTTACACCTGTAGCTAAAATACCCAAGACTAAACTTACTTTTGCAATTGATTTCATTTTCATAGTTGTATGCTCCAATATATTAGATTAGATTGTTTTATTACGTAAATTGAATCATACAACCATATTATAGGAGCTGTATTCTGATATTCACATTAACCCTTTTTTAACTATTCATAAAATATGATTAAGCTAGTTAAGTAAAAGATAATGCGTGGTGCGACTGTTTGTGTGAGTTTTGTAACTTTGACCCTCAAAAAAAGAAGCTAAGCAACAGTACGTCGCTTAACTTCCATATATTCCAAAACAAGTGCTATTCAGCGTAGTGCTTTGTTGTTAGAAAGTATTATTTCATTTCTACTAGAATTTTTTGTATTTGTTTGCCGTCTACTGACTGACCCATACGCTCTTTTTCAAGTTTTTGACTTAAATCGATTGTATGTGTTGTGCCATCATTCATTGTAATTGTAATTTGACCTTGTTTAAGACCTTTTGAATACAAGCCGTGATGTTTGATTGCACGTTCTCTTAATCTATAATCAAGTTCTTTTAGCGAAATGTCTTCTTTATAAATTTGGTATAGACTACTTTGTGGTTCTTCTTTACCTTTCTTGATTTCAAGGATTGGTGTGTGTATATAGTCATAATACACTCCTCGATTAGTTTTTGTTACGCCACCAATCGAATGATTATCAGCTTGTCTACCGTTTCCTTCTCTAACGACAAACACATCTATATCTGGATTAACTTCTTCATTATATTTATCTTTATCAGAACCAACTAAAGATATTTTATTATATTGTCCATTGTATATAAAATCAATGAATCTATCTTTACCTTCAACAAATCCATATCCAGTTACTTTTTTATATTCAAAACTTGGTCCACTATAATAAAGTTTTAAATCAGCCTCACTTTGTTGTTTAACTTCTGCTTTCGCTTGTACTGATTGTACATTCGATGTAATTACACCTGTTGCTAACATTCCCAATGCTAAACTTGCTTTTGCTATCGCTTTAAATTTCATAATTTTTAGCCCCAATCTATTTAAATTTGATTTTTCAATTACGTAATATGAACAATCTACCTACATTATATTGAGGCGCTATCCCCTTTCAAATTAAACCTCATTTAACTAAACTTGAATCATTGTTAAGGTAATTAATAAAATGCTAACTGTTATTAATCAATTCTTATCCGTCGAGACTCTTTTTTATACAATTCACACTTTATACCATTTTAATTTTAAAAACTGTAAAACTTTTAGACACAAAAATGACACCATATCGTCGCAGTACCATGTCAAAAATTTCAAAGATCATGGTGACACACATCAACTAAAACGCGTCATTACGGTATTTTCAACATTAATAACATATACGTATTTACTATACACGACGACAATAAATACAGATTACAATTTTTTATAAAATCAAATGTTTTGAAAACCATCGAATAAGTATTATGTTATGTATATAAAGATTAGGAGATGAAGTGAATGAATATTATGTTAACAGGTGCTACAGGTCATTTAGGCACACATATTACAAATCAAGCCATTGCAAATCACATAGATCATTTTCACATTGGTGTTAGAAATGTTGAGAAAGTTCCAGAAGATTGGCGTGGAAAAGTTTCTGTTCGACAATTAGATTATTTTAATCAAGAAAGCATGGTAGAAGCATTTAAAGGAATGGATACCGTTGTGTTTATTCCAAGTATTATCCATCCATCATTCAAACGTATTCCTGAAGTGGAAAATTTAGTATATGCTGCAAAGCAATGTGGCGTTGCTCATATCATTTTCATAGGTTATTACGCAGATCAGCATAATAATCCATTCCATATGAGTCCTTATTTTGGTTATGCAGCACGTCTATTGGCAACAAGTGGCATTGACTATACCTATGTAAGAATGGCAATGTACATGGATCCACTTAAACCATATTTACCAGAATTGATGAATATGCATAAACTGATTTATCCAGCTGGTGATGGTCGTATTAATTATATTACTAGAAATGATATTGCTAGAGGCGTCATTGCTATTATTAAAAATCCAGATACTTGGGGCAAATGTTATTTATTATCAGGCTACAGTTATGATATGAAAGAACTTGCTGCTATTTTATCTGAGGCATCAGGCACAGAAATTAAATATGAACCCGTTTCATTAGAGACATTTGCAAAAATGTACGATGAACCTAAAGGCTTTGGTGCATTATTGGCATCAATGTACGACGCAGGAGCAAGAGGACTATTAGACCAAGAATCCAATGATTTCCAACAATTAGTCAATGATCAACCACAGACACTACAATCATTTTTACAAGAAAATATTTAATACTAAAGGAGCGTTACAGTGAATATCATCTCGATAATTTTAATCATATTTGTGGCATTAGAATTTTTCTATATTATGTACCTTGAAACGATTGCTACAACTTCCAAAAAGACTAGCGAGACATTTAATATAAGCGTCGATAAATTGAAAGACAAAAATATTAACGTACTTTTGAAGAATCAAGGCGTATATAATGGTTTAATCGGAGTTTTGCTAATATACGGTTTGTTTATCAGCAGTAATCCAAAAGAAATATGCGCAGCTATTTTAGTGTATATCATTGGCGTTGCTATTTATGGTGGCCTTTCAAGCAATATTAGTATCTTTTTCAAACAAGGTACGTTGCCAGTATTGGCACTCATTTCAATGCTTTGGTAAGTATTGGTGTTTTGGGGTTTGGAGATTTAGTCTGGGGTTGAGAGTTTGAGCGATTTGGGTGATTTAGGTGTGGACTTTAGACCCAGAGTATTTCAACCTAATTATTTCAAGCAGAGGTGACAGTAGCGTTGCCTCTGTTTCTATATGGAAAAATGATTTAATGAAGAAAATTCATATCTGTTTTAATTTTTAGCTGATAAATACTCCATATATTAGAATGGCTACTTTATCTATTGCATCAATACTTTAAAACAAAAAAACCATGATTTCGAAATTCCCGTATGGTGGGGTTCCTACTTTCATGGGTCAGTTAACAAAATTATCACTATCAGTTTATAATTTCAATATTATTAACAATATATGTAGTCGCAAAAGGAATGAGGACATGAGGACTTTGGTGTTGATTGGCATTACATAACGCTTCCAAACAAATTATTCGGTAACAATAAGAAACTATTTACACAAATTATTATACATAGTAAAATTATTTTATAAACTTTAAATCCAATTGTACAAGGAGTGAATATCATGGTACCAGAAGAAAAAGGTTCTATTACTTTGTCAAAAGAAGCTGCTATCATATTTGCAACCGCAAAATTCAAACCATTTAAGAACAGAATTAAAAATAACCCACTAAAAACAAATCCATTTCTTAAATTACATGAAAACAAAAAATCTTAATAACTTTATTTATAGCATTTCTAATCTCAGAAATGCTATAAAGGACAACGCCCTCTTTCATAACTATATAAGTCAAGAAACCAAGACATTTCAAACATCTTTAAACCCTTCAATAGCACATTCCCTAAAACATAAAGCAATAACAATGAACGATCAAAATTCCTTCCGTACGTATTTAATTATAGATAAATCAGACCTTGAAATAATGGGATACTTCTGCTTAAAAATTATAAATATAAAGCTTGAAAAAGACGTTAGTGGAAAAACGAAAAGAAAAATCTCGTCTGATGCTAAAAAGAATGGAGAATTTCAAGCATTATTAATAACTAAATTAGATAGGAGCGATAAACACAAAAAGCATATACCAGGAGAAATTGTAATGGACTATGCCTTATCTATTGCTTCTGAAATTTATGATCGTACTGCACTAAGACATATTTGTGTTGATTGGTATGATAATAAGAATTTGAAAGAATTTTATTGCAATAATTGTGGATTTAAAATATACCAAGAAAAAATAACTAAAAAAGGAAAACTTATTTCCGCATTTTACAAGCTTAAGTAAGGGTTTAAACAGATTATGTATGACTATTTTAGACAATTCAAAACAACGTAAAAATAAAAACCTCGGTTATTTCAAGAATTATAAAAGACGGAGTTGCTGAAGAATATTTCAAATCTGTAGGTTCGTAAACTTTACCTAGACATATAAAATATATACCATATTACGCATGCTTTTTTATTTGCACGTTACTTGCACGTTATTTTCGCTAGACAAATTCATTACCAAATAAATACGACCTAATCCTTGTTTTTAAAGGGATTTAGGTCGTTTTTTTACTTGCACGTTACTTGCACGTTATTTTCGCTTCATAAGTAAATTAGATTAAAAAAAGGACACTACTCACTTTTCATATGCTATCACAATTAGGTTTTGGGCAAAAAACGTATTTTCATCTTTTTTTGAAACGAATGAACTTAACTAAATATAGTATATAAGCGATAAATATAAACAGATTTGAAATTAATATTTGCGTCGTGCTGATATTACCAAATTTTATACTAATTATCACCCATGATATTATTACTAAAAAATAAGAACGAACATACCCATATATTAAAAAATTTTTTCATGGTATCACTCCTACACTATTAGCAGAATGTGGCTCCACCGGTTAGACCACCGCCGACAGCACCACCAACAGCTCCAACTACGCCTCCACTAACTGTCCCAATTACTGGAATAGTAACTGTTCCTACTCCTGCACCTGCAAGACCTAAAGTAGTGCCTCCTGTCACTGCGCCACCCGCTATACCAGAAACGCATTTCCCTACTCCACGTTCTTTTTGTGTTTTCTGCACATAAAAACCTAATTTATCGTCTTTTTCAAAATAAATTAACGTAACTTTTTTACCATTTTTATCTTTTGCAGTTGATGGCAAAATTTCCTTTTTACCAGTCTTTACATCTTTTAGTGTTGCCACTCCGAACTCCTTTTATATATAAAGAAAGAACCCCACATATACTCAAAAAGCATAATAGAGTTCTCTACATAATCTATAGACTCATTGTAACCTTTTACAATATACAAGTAAATAAATCAAATAAACCTTTTCATTTTTAGTAAGTTTTTATTTCTCCGAAAAATTTTATTAAACGATATGCATGATTTCAATCTAGATTGATTTTTCAATTACTTATCGACCTTTCCATAAACTATGTCATTTTCTTACATATGTTTCAATCTTCAACCAATCTCAAAGATAGATTGGTCCTCGATGTTTGAAGTCGTGTTTCACGACGCCACATTTACGATTAACATATCTAGTTATACAAATTCATCTTCCACTGTAACAGTCGCGTTTCTCACCGCATAATAATCTCTAACAACCTTAATGGATTTAAATAAATTAACGACTCTTAACAGTTAAGAATAATATTCTGACACTTATGCAAAACAATTAAATTTAATAGCAATCTCTTCTAAACTATTTTATGAACGGGATGACAATATGGTAATCAAGTTCATGTGAAAAATTTATTAGTTACTGGCTACACAACTGGAATTTTGAAAATCATAGGGCTAATGTTATTTGCTGTAGCAATTTTTTCACTAACTATTTATTTTGCTTATATAATGGAATCTTTACTTTTTGGGTTCTTACAAACAGTCACTTCATTAGTACTTTTAATATGTTCACTTGTATTAGCTTGGACTTCTTTCATAGTTACATTACTTTTAATAATTGTGTTAAGTGGCATTTTCTATTTTGGTGCAAACGATTAATTAAATTATTAAATGCTAGTTATACGAATTAGGACCTTTCACTCACTTTGTTTTTTAATGATTATTTACTTATATTTCAAACATTTGGTTTTGCAAATTCACTATTAAAGGAGATAAATGTATAATGAAAATCACAAAAACTATTGGTTCACTAGTCTTGACTGCCGTTTTATTAACGTCTGTTTCACCTTTAACTAACGCAAATGAAATACAGACAAACAATACAAAAACTGCTCACCAAAGTTATGAAAATATAAATGGTGTGAAAATTAATCGCAATCCAAACTTGCCAATGAATCCAGAAGCACAACAACGAATTGGCGGAACAAAAGTAGTTAAAACTGCTATAAAGCTAATTATTAATAATAGGGGCAAAGCAAAAAATGTCATACAACAAGTTGGCGGCAAAAAAGCTGCAACTATTTTTGATAAAGGGTATTCAGGTATTGTAAAAGAATTGAAACCATTGCTAAAATGGTCAGAAGTACCAGCTAACGCTGTCGGTGATGCAGTTAAACGAGGCGCAATAAATGCCGGTCTAAGTAAAGGTGATGCTGGAATAATCTCAACTGTAGTCAAAGAAGCCATTGCATGGTTATTCTAAAATGATAAAGGAGTGTTTCATATGCTTGAAGATAACGGCGATATCAGATTGCTATATCAATCAATAGAAGAACTTGCTTCAGTTTTGGGTCAAAGTCAATTCGAAACTAAAACTGTCAGCTTAATATTTGTACAAATGGACTTAAGATATAGTGTTTTCGAAAAAGTGCAAACTGATTTTATGAAGTATTTAGCACATAAAAATTCTGATGAAATAAAATATATAGACTTAATCAAAATAATAGAAAATGCATTACCTGAAGATAAAGAACTTAGTATCAATGTGATTAATTCCATTATTATTGGTTTCGCTAATAACTATTACCCAATATTGCAAAGTTTAGTACCGGAAATACAAAGTAGTTATGGCATAACCATAAATAAAAATTTCAATATAGATAGTATAGATTTTTAAATACTATTTAATAAGAATAGGAAACCGATCCCAGGACATAAAATCCAAATCGTAGGCTCTACAATCTTATATTGGTAGTAGTTGACTGCGGAGCCCCAACATAAAGAAATTGGTACGCCAATTTCTACAGATATAACTCCCATCATTTCATCACATGATGTTGCCCATACCAATCGCACCAAAAAAGGCTAGAAACCGCGTAATAACGGTACTTCTAGCCTATCATTTGCTATATATAATTATTCCCACTCGATGACAAGAGTACTTTTCGTTAATTTGTACCAGTTTATAACTATTGATATATCAAGATTTTTAATGCTCTATACTTCTCAACAGTTCATGTCACTGCATAATTTACGTATTCATTGCCTACAACGTATGAGATGATATATCAAATCAACTCTACAAGGTTGTAAAATATCAACATTGAAAGCAAGGTACATTTACTCATTATTTGTGGCGGATAAAAGATAAATGCTTTTTATTACTCCTATAAAATAAACCGACCATATTATAATTCAACATTTTTATAAATATAGTGTTATTTAAAAATCTTTCTAACTACAACACAGGGCATTATTCAGCGTAAAAAGACAATCACTTAGTTATTAGTGTGCGCTATTTTTTATTTAGTTATTTTAAAGTAAGAAAGGTTATTTTCAATAACTCCTAACCTAGAAAGTTTAATAAAGTTATGTTCTGAACATTTATTCTCTATCTTAGTTAGAGTCTCATTCCATTCAATAATATTATTTTCTGGCATACTCATAAATATTTTCTTCATAGCTAATAAAAATGTAACTAACCTTTGCTGATATTTATACTTTTCTATATTTACATACATTTCCTCATCACTATGATGTTTTGCACAGGTGTTTGTAAAATTAATTCCATAAATTATATCTGTGTGAGCTATTCTATTTCTCAAAAACCTGATACTATTCAACCATGCACACAATAACTTTTCTGGAAGTTTTATGCTTATACCAGTATTTTTTTCTATTAAATTTTCAATTCGCTTACTTACTTTATTTCTATAAGTTGGTAATGTAGTTCTATAAAAAGTAGACAAATCTCCAAAACTAAAATTTTGGAATAAAACCCAAGCTGGTATAATATTGTATTTTCTAATATTATGTTTAACGTTATCGTTACTTTTCTTTTTTTCTATAGCTCTCCAAAAAACATTTTGTAACCTATTGAACTCTTTTAGCTTTTTGGCAGAATATTTATACTCATCATTAACTTTCTCAAAATACAAATCTTTATCTAAATAGAACAGTGTCGAAGGCTTGTTATTATATTCAATTTCTAACATATATACTTCTAAAATAATATTTCTTATATGAGTTTCCAACATATTTACTAAACTAAATGAATCGTCTACACTTAATTGGACAAATTCTATGAGAATAGATATTGTTAATTTAAGAAAGTAGGCGATTTTATTATGACAAGAGAAAGAAGATCATTTAGTTCAGAGTTTAAGTTACAAATGGTTA
>NZ_JACVZO010000147.1:0-252 GCF_017151845.1 Staphylococcus sp. EG-SA-17 | reverse complement strand
GGCACTGACAAGTCAGCCAACTGCACTACTATTCCAGCAACCCTAAAGGGTTACTCTTTTTTCTTTCTTTTTTTATTTTTCTCTCCAGTGAAAGGATCTAAATATTCTTCCATTGAGATTTGGTCTGAATCGTCTACACTTAATTGGACAAATTCTATGAGAATAGATATTGTTAATTTAAGAAAGTAGGCGATTTTATTATGACAAGAGAAAGAAGATCATTTAGTTCAGAGTTTAAGTTACAAATGGTTA
>NZ_JACVZO010000146.1:0-254 GCF_017151845.1 Staphylococcus sp. EG-SA-17 | reverse complement strand
CATAATCGTTTTCGGTTTTGTTGTTTTCTAATGAGCGTTTGATGATACGTTTATCTTCAGTTAAAGATAAATTTAACTTAGTATCGTAAAGTTTAAGTGCTTCGTTGTAATGTGGATCTTTGACAGACGAGCATTAGATATTGATATCGTTCCGCCTGCTCAAGCAGATGGTAAAGCTACTAACCCCGAACAATTATTTGCAGCAGGTTATGCATCTTGCTTCAACGGTGCCTTCGACCTAATTTTAAAGCAAA
>NZ_JACVZO010000145.1:0-254 GCF_017151845.1 Staphylococcus sp. EG-SA-17 | reverse complement strand
ATATAAAGCAGGATTTCACCCCCTACTTCAAGGCACTACAACAGTAGATTTTGGAGACATTGAACAATTAACACAAGCTATTTCACCGAATACAGCAGCAATTATTTTGGAACCAATTCAAGGTGAATTTAAAAATGCGCTATCAGATGATAGACGCGGCAAATTATAGAGGGTTAAAGCGATTTAAGCATTTAATTATACCTCTATTAAGCCAAAATATTAGAAAGGCACATCAATTATCAGTTGCGATGGAG
>NZ_JACVZO010000144.1:0-254 GCF_017151845.1 Staphylococcus sp. EG-SA-17 | reverse complement strand
ACCACATTCATTCGCTCTGCCCCATAGATTTTGATCGATAGAATAAGGTGAATCATGGTTGATTGATACAGGGATATTATGTTTAATTGCATAATCGATTTCTTCTTCACGACTCCATGCCCACTCAAGATTTACTTTCACTTGATGATGTTGAGCCGGATTCACTCTCACTCGTTGAACCGCTTAATGATGTCGATGCACTTAATGACTCTGATTTTCTTGTACTGATTGAATCACTTGTCGACATTGATGCA
>NZ_JACVZO010000143.1:0-254 GCF_017151845.1 Staphylococcus sp. EG-SA-17 | reverse complement strand
CTTGCAGAAATGGCTGATCGCATATTACGCACATCGCATAAGTTTGATGACAAACAAGCTTCCATGACAAAAGTACTGACGAATATCGCATTTGCGAAAGTCTCTACAAATGCCTTTGAGGCACGTCTTTTGCTTAAATATGATTAATTTATTTTTTGCAACACATTTTGTGAATTGAGAAAATAATCTAGAGCAATCCGTTCCTAGGAGGAATTGAACATGCGTAAATTAGTCGTTGGCTCCAGAAGAAGTAA
>NZ_JACVZO010000142.1:0-254 GCF_017151845.1 Staphylococcus sp. EG-SA-17 | reverse complement strand
TCCGGATTGATTTCAATCTCTATTTCATCATTATTAAAATCTGGAATCACGTCACATGATGCAAATGATGTATGACGACGTCCTGATGAATCAAATGGAGAAATTCGTACTAGTCGGTGTACACCTTGGTATCCAAGGTTCTATTGCACCTTCGTTTAGCGTCTTATCTTTGTCTGGAACAACCAAGTCTACATCGACTGTTAACTTTTGGCCTAAGCCATCACATGTTGGACAAGCACCAAAAGGACTATTAA
>NZ_JACVZO010000141.1:0-254 GCF_017151845.1 Staphylococcus sp. EG-SA-17 | reverse complement strand
TAAGCCAATCGCTACAGGGTCATCAAGTATAGATATTTTCATTTTTGGTATAACAAGAAATAACAACGGCACAACAGCTAAAATAACCATACCCAAAATGATTGTATCTTTAAACGTAGCACCGTAAGACCTAATGGCAAAGTCACACCATAGATTAATGGTTCTCCAATACCTAGGAAACCAACTGGCAATGCACCTTTTAAAGTATTACGTAATGTTGTGTTGCGTTTACATCTTACCCAAAGTGCTAATGC
>NZ_JACVZO010000140.1:0-254 GCF_017151845.1 Staphylococcus sp. EG-SA-17 | reverse complement strand
AACAGAATTATTTGATTATGTAAATTGGTACAACAATTTTAGACCACATTCTTCATTACAGTATTTGACGCCAGTGGCATTTAAAAATCTACACATGAAAACTGTCTAAAAAAATGTTGACATACCAGTCTGCAACGATATCCTCTTGTAATTGATTACGAATATAATTTTCAATCACTTTTTTATTTCTACCTACTGTATCCACATAAAATCCTTTACACCAAAACTTTCTATTTCCATATCTATACTTTAAG
>NZ_JACVZO010000139.1:0-255 GCF_017151845.1 Staphylococcus sp. EG-SA-17 | reverse complement strand
CTTCGTATTGAATGGCTTCGCTTTCCTAGGGTGCCGTCTCAGCCTCGGTCTTCGACTGGCACTGCTCCCTCAGGAGTCTCGCCATTAATACTACGTATTAACATGTAATTTTACTTTTAAATACTTTGAAAAAATAAGACATTTTTCCCAACTTGCACATAAATGTAAAATTCAATAAAATGAATTTTCTGTGTTGGGTCCCTTCGTATAATTTAATAAATACTACTAAACTAAATTAAAGAGGTGCCTTATGTA
>NZ_JACVZO010000138.1:0-255 GCF_017151845.1 Staphylococcus sp. EG-SA-17 | reverse complement strand
ACTTGCACATAAATGTAAAATTCAATAAAATGAATTTTCTGTGTTGGGTCCCTTCGTATAATTTAATAAATACCACTAAACTAAATTAACGAGGTGCCTTATGTATAAAAATTATAACATGACCCAATTTACACTACCAATAGAAACTTCTGTTAGAATCCCTCAAAATGATATTTCGCGATATGTTAATGAAATTGTTGAAACGATACCTGATAGCGAATTCGATGAATTCAGACATCATCGTGGCGCAACATC